>CAYUSC010000013.1:0-32902 GCA_964447265.1 uncultured Candidatus Brevefilum sp. | reverse complement strand
AGGGCAATCGGATAACCTTCCACCAACATGAGGGCAGTTATGCATCCGCTGAATGCGACAATCGAGCCTACTGAGAGGTCAATGCCACCAGTGATAATGACATAAGTCATACCGACTGAGATAATCGCAATCACTGCCATCTGCCTGGCAACATTCGTAATATTGGAAATCAGGAGGAACTTTGGTGATGCAATCGCAAGAATAATACAAATCACAATAAAGACAATAAAGATACCAATTTCTCGCGAGCGAAATAGTTTCTTCAAGATATTGTCCTTACTTTTTTCAGTGTTTTTGCTATTCATGTAATTAATTTCCTTATGAAACCTTTGGAGTTAATCAACGTTGGCAACAGCCCTTGTCTGGGTGGCACATCTCATGATTTTTTCCTTGGTCGCTTCGTCATGAGAAAACTCTCCTGTAATTTGTCCCCGAGACAGGACAAGAATCCGATCCGACACTTCCATCACTTCAGGAAGTTCAGAGGACACAAAGATCACACTTAGTCCTTCTTCAGCCAACCGATAAATTAATTCATGGATACCAGCCCGCGCACCGACATCAATGCCACGGGTGGGATCGTCAAGCAATAATATCTTCGGATGGATGGAAAGCCAGCGTGCCAGCAAGGCTTTTTGTTGGTTACCGCCGCTCAGGTTGACAACCAGTTGCTCTTCCGAACTGACCTTGATCGAGAGAGATTTGATATAGTCTCTTGCAAGTTTGCTCTCAAGCTTACGATTTAAAAAACCGTACCTATCCACCTGTCGAAGAGAAGAGGTTGAAATATTTGCGCGGGTTGAAAGTTCCAGGAATAAACCCTGCAGCTTGCGGTCCTCAGGTACGTACCCTAACCCATAAGCAATGGCCTGGCCGGGATTGCTAATTTCGCAGAGTTGGCCATCAATCCGAATTGATCCGCTTGTCTTAGGAGCAACGCCAAATAAACAATTGAATAATTCAGTCCTTCCCGCTCCAAGCAGCCCTGCAATACCAAGAATCTCTCCTTTATGGAGTTCAAACGAGATATCCTTCAAGGTTTTTCCCAACGAAAGGTGTTCAACTTGCATAATTGGGTCTCGATTAGGTTCCCAGTCTCTTTTTCGTTCGCCTACGACCAATTCCTCTCCAACAATCTGTTTAATCACCTCTTCCATAGAGATGTCTTCTTTACTTCTGGTGAGAATATGTTTGCCATCCCTTAAAACTGTGATCGTATCTGCAATTTCAAATATCTCATCCAAACAATGTGATATATATAAAATTGTGACGCCCTCATTTCTGATGCGCTTGATGACTTTGAAAAGTTGCTCAATCTCCTTTTCAGGAAGAGCGGAGGTCGGTTCATCCATAATTAAAATCTTAGGATTCAAGGACAAAGCCTTGGCTATTTCCGTGAACTGCTGCTGACAAACGGATAACTTTCGGATTTCGCTATCAAGGTCAACATCAACTTTAAGTTGGTCAAAGAGGAGCTCAGACTGCTTCCTGATTGCGTCCTTATTAATGAAGCCAAGCTTGCCAATAGTGAGTTCGTGCCCAACGAAAATATTTGCCGGCGCTGTTAAGTGAGGGGCAAGATTGAATTCCTGGTAAATAATGGCAATACCTAATTGTTGTGCATCTTGAGGTGAATCAATATTCACCAGTTTTTCGTCGACCCAGATTTCGCCGTCATCTTTTTGATAGGCGCCGCAGAGAATCTTCATTAACGTGGATTTTCCAGCACCATTCTCCCCAACGATCGCGTGGATTTCCCCAGCTTTGACCTCAAGATCAACCTTGTCAAGAGCAACCACACCAGGGAAATATTTCGAAATCCCACGCAGGTTAAGAGCATATTGAGTCATTATTATTCTTCTCAGGTATAATTTGATTGGTTGTTGGAAGGCTGCTTAAAGCAGCCTTCCAACGCCGAGTTTTAAAATTATTAGATACTAGTGGGGAACGCTAAGATATTCATCCAGGTTTTCTGGCAGGACAACATTTGTACCCGTATCCACAAACTGCGAATCCGGGAATGTGACCGCGCCAGTAATCAAGTCAAACATCCACTGCACAATCAGTTGGCCTTCCATATAAGGACGTTGGGCGACGGTACCCTGAATCCAGCCTTCACGCATCAAAGTGGGAATAGGTTCAAAAATATCAAACCCAAAGACAATAATTTCCCCAGGTGCGTACCCTTGGGTCTCTAAAGCTTCCGCCACAATATTGGGGCCACTTACAGCGTAAATCGCTTTAAGATCGGGATGAGCCGTCAAAAGGTCTTCGATCAACGGCACACCAGTTTCCAAAGCATCGCCATGGGCCACGGTGTCAACAATCTCGACACCCGGATATTGCGCAGCAGCTTCCCTGAAACCATCCAACCGCTGATTCAGGTTCAATGCGGTCAAACCACCGGTAACCAGCGCGACTTTCCCCTCATAGCCCATCAGTTCGAGCATCGCTTCAGCGCCTTGCTTGCCACCTTCAATATTATCGGTACCGATATACAACGGGCGTCCCGATTCCGGGGCATCGGTATCAAATGTGAAGAACAGAACGCCAGCCTCATTAGCAGCCTCGATCAGAGCCGGCACGGTTGCCGGATCGTTTGGCGCCATTCCAATGGCATCCACACCCATCGCGAGGTAATTCTCGAAAATTTCGATCTGACCTTCAGCTAAAGCCTCTTCCGGGCCATCAAAAATAGCCGTAACGCCCAGCTCTTCAGCTCGCGCTGCCATGCCTTTTTCGAGATCAGCCCAGAAAGGATGCCCAACTGACTTTGGGATTAACACAAAAGTCAGTTCCTGCGTTTCCTCTGTTGCCGCTTCTTCAACTGGAGCTTCTTCTTCCCCCACTGGTTCTTCGACAGCTTCAGTAGGTTGCTGGGTGCAGGCAGCGATGGTACTGACCAACAGCAACAAGGTAACAAGAATGAATAGATATTTCTTTCTCACAACACTCTCCTTTTTCTAAAGCCAAAATTCTAAATTCGGTTTAAAGTGCAATCTTCCGAGTATCTTCTCCTTTCAGCCTATATGCTGGATATGGCTACAAGAATGGCGGATTTTTAACGAGGTACTTAACGTGTAAGTCCGGGGAATTTCAGAAACCTCATCTGTCGAGATTTGTCGTAAAAGAAGATCCACAGTCAAGGAAGCCATCTCTTCAATCGCAACATCAACCGTCGTAATGGATGGGTTGAATACTTCAAGCCATTCTGCATCATCCATAGCAATCACAGAAAGGTCTTCAGGGACCCTAATCCCTTCATTTTTCAAGACATTCATTGTGCCCATTAACAAACGATTGGAGGTGGAAAAAATTGCTGTAGGTTGATTTTCACTCGCATTATTCAGGAGCTCACCAGTAGCAAGTTCACCATATTCACGGGAAAACTCGCCAATCTTTAACAATTCCGGAATAAGCTCAATATTGTATTTACTAAGAAAATATCTATACCCTTCCAATCGTTGAGCACCTGTCGAAGTCTGCGAAGAACCGACGATGAACCCGATTTTTCTGTGGCCCATCATATAAAGATGTTCCATCGCTTGGATCACCGCCCCAAAGTTATCTGGCTCAACGCCAAAAAACAAATCCCTTTCTCTGCGACGATTGATCTCTATGATGTTAATATCCTTCTGAGCCAGGCTCCGAATAAATGGTGAGGTTTCAGGGCTTGGCGGTGGGACATAAATTAGACCATCAATACTTATTGATGAAATTTCCTCCAAATAAGCACGCATCAGATCAGATTGATCATGCGTAACCCCCAATAGCATTGTGTAGCCCTCCTCCTGCAGCTTACTTTCAATTTCTTTTGCGAGCGTTGTGTAATAGACATTTAAAATATCGGGGATAATGAGAGCTACAAGTTTTGAACTCATACCACGTAATACCCTGGCACTTTGGTCTGGGCTGTAATTTAATTCTGCGATCGCAGCTTCGACTTTTTTGCGTGTTTCAGGGCTAACATATTCTTTGTTATTGATCACTCTGGAGGCAGTTGTAATAGAGACCCCTGCATAATTCGCAACATTGGTGATTGTTATATTCTTCTTTTTCAATAGTAATAACCTTAATCTGGCGGCTTTGTGAGTTTTTATGGTAACGTTTTCATATATATTATCATAAAATCTTATTGGTTTTCAACATATTTTAAGATTTTTCTAGTGGTGGTTTTGCAGCTAGTTTTTTAGTACATTTTACTGTTTTATATCAAATAACATAAAAAGTTTACGCGCCATTGTGAACCTGTTGATTTTTCAATTTAGAATTCAATTCAAATTCCCGAAACAACCCACCCAGAAGTGCAGTCGCCTTTTTTAGTGCATTTCTGGCACTGTGTTGGTGATTCACTTTGGACTATGTCCACATTTATCCCCTTTACATTCCGGATTAAATAGTATTCAATAAGTAAGATCTCTTTGTCAAAATCTTGGAAATTTTTTAGATGGTATTTTCTCTTATAAAGCAATGGTCAGAATTGCTAAAATTGTTATGGTTTTTTTATTTTCACAAGATAATTAAAAATATTACACATCTATCCACATTTGATTAGACTTGGAATAGATCCATCTTCCTTAGAATTAAATTCCTCCAATTCAGCAAAGAAGTAAATTAGATCACATTGCCCCCGCCTTGGAAACTAATTCCGGCCGAAGAAGCCTTGGTTTCCGACGCCGGAATTAGAAACACCCCTGAATATTCCCGGTAGGTAAACAATATATTGGGGGTTAAATAAAAAGGGAGAGCTTCTAACCCTCACTTCTTTTTGGCAAGGAGACGTTCTAGCAATTGAACTATACCCGCATAGCGCCCCCATATTTAGGGGTTTAGTTATTTTGAGTCGAAAATTCGAGGGGCATTAGACTCCTGTTTTCATATCCCACTCCATCAAGGAGAAGCGCTACTAACTCTTTTTTTATGGTCTCTCAAAAATCGTGGAGTAGATTAAAACTCCAGCGAGTACTTAATTATTCATCTATGCCTGAAATGTTCAGTAATAACCTGAGTATTACAAATTATCCTTCATTTTTTGTCACCCGATAAACACTACGTAAGTGAACCGCTGCGGTCTATTTCAGAAAGAATCCTTAATACAAATTTTTTAAAAAAGTTTTATCAGTTATTTAAATTCGTTTCATTGATCATAAACTCCATAATCACCTGATCAGCTCCTGCCATCCCATATTTTGCAATTCTTCCCACATTTCGAATCAAATTTTCAATATCCGCTTGGAGTATTCCGGAGTTTTCATTGTATCTACTGGATTGCATCGCCAACTTGTGACCATTAACAGCTGCCTCTAAACCTGACGCAATCTTCGCTGCGCAGGATGGCTTTGCCCCATCACAAATCACCCCAGGGATGTTCGCCATGGTATTGGAAATTGCCCATTCGATCTGCTGAAGGGACCCACCCTTGAGATAAGTCATACCCGCGCCTGCCGCGCAAGCCGCACTGATCGCACCGCAAAAAGCCGAAAGCCGCCCAATGCTTGTCTTCTGGTGAATTGTCAATAAATTTGAAAACACAAGGGCCCTAATTAACTTCTCTTCTGAGGCTCCCCAACTATTCGCTACAACGATCAGCGGCACGGAACAGGTGATTCCCTGGTTCCCACTTCCTGAGTTAGTAATGACGGATAACGGGCTGCCAGACATCCGGGCTTCGGAAGCCGCCGCGGCATAGGCTCTGGCTTGTTCATATGGATCATCAGGTTTAGATTGAGATAACATCCATCCCAAGCCGACTCCCGACTTGTGTTCAATTCCATATTCCGCAATAGTCCTATTATTTCTAATCTGGTTTTCAATTAATAACCGAACATCGTCAAGATCCACTTGGTTGGCAAATTCAAAGATTCTTTCGACAGATAGGATTGAGCGATTAACAGACGACCCTGAATACCGACCTGAAACATCATCCAACTGGGATAGCGTTTGATCATTTTTCTTGACCAGAGAAATATTTGTGTGCGTAAATGTTATTTCGACAAAAGCTGTATCTGAGCCTTTAAAGGCATACACCTGAATATGTAAATCAATATCAGTATCCAGAAGGGCGACTTCACAAAATCCATCATTCACCAACGACTGGGTACGCTCAACTTGAGAGGGCTCCACCGCTGAGATGACTTCCATCCCTAACTGTGAATTTCCACCTAAAGCGCCCAGGATTGCAGCGGCTTTAATGCCAATCAGTCCATTTGAATTCGGGACAGTCACACTTCTTGTATTCTTAAATATATTCCGGCTGCAGAGCACCCGCATATGTTCAGGTTCAGATCCTAAAGTCTCTCTTGCTTTTGCAGCAGCCAGGGCAATCGCAATTGGCTCTGTACAACCGGTAGCCGGTACAAGCTCTTCTACCAGGATTCGAATAAAGTCATGATACAGTTGAGCGTTCAGCGTAATCTCCTCACAATTTCAAATTGGATCACGATTAACATAATCCATTATCAAAGGTCGATGATCATTTAAAAGTTTCTTGCGTTGTCCTGGGTCTTTTAGCTATTTATGGAAATTAACACATCGATGATCGGTTGAAGCGAATCGAGTTTTTCCAAACCCCAAACACTATCAAGTATAGTCGCTGTTTGAGAAGGTGAAAGGGCATCTTGGGTTAGCTGATTGAATTTGACCAATAAATTTTCATCCGACGGAACTAATTCGTCAGAATCTTTATTCAAGCTCCATCTCGAGCCTAGAGATTCCTCACGGATTTTTTCACCATTTGCAAGGGCGATCTCAACAATCGCGCCACGGATAGCATAGGGGCCATCACCATACTCCGTGTTATTGAAAACCTGAACCTTCTTGGCAATCTCGGTATACACTTTATTCTTCAGTTGCTCACGAGTAAATGCCTTAGGAGGCAAACCATTTTCGACAAGAGCGACTGCAACCGTATATGGCAGCGATAATCGCGCTGAGGAGACATTTAATTCTTCCGGCACATTTGAATTCAATGCATAGGAGTAGGGATACGTATAAACCTTAATCCCAACGATCTCATCAACAGAAAAATCATACTTTTCATTGATCTTCAATACGGACGATACCGCCGGATGAACCGAGGCACAGGCCGAGAATTCCTTGAAGGCGATATTCGTTATAAAGAAATGGGAACCTAACGAGATTTCTTTTCCTTTTTCGTCATCATATAAAAAGCTCATTGACTTTTCACCGTCAAGCACCTGGCTAGGACCAGTCAATCCCTTAGCAGCAAATTCGGCAGCATACATGCCTAAATACACGCCCCAGCCCCCATATAAATCTTTGGAATCGGTACCTTCCATGAAGCTGATAAATGGACACATGGGTAATAATGTTGCCGTAATTGCATAGGCGTTTTCCAGTTGTTCGCTGGATAAGCCATTTATCTTCCCGCTGGTGACAGCAGCCCCCAACCCACCGTTCAGACCAGGACCATGGAGGCCCAACTCTCTAACCTTCTCGCTGGATAATAGTCCCATCCGCATACAAACATCATAGCCAAATAGAATCGAACAGATGAAGTCATCAATGCTTGATTGGGACGCCTGATATGCAGCAAAGGCGGCTGACCATACATAAACGCCAGGGTGGACTGAAGCTCCAATTCCGGAAACATCATCCAATTCAATATTGGACGTACGGCATGCATTCAGGAAAGCTGCATCTTTAGGAGCCAACCCTTGCTTCCCACTCCACACCGTGGTTGGGCCGGGTTTGGAATTCGAGAGGATGACATCAACCAATCCGCTGGCGCAATGATGGGTCGACGTATAAATGGTACATCCCAGAAAATCAAGCAAACATCGTTTGACCTGATGGAGCGTTCGCTCATCCACATCTTTTATGCTCATCTGTGAAAAATAATCAATTATGGAATGCCAGTAATCCTTTTTCATAGCCTCTTATTCACCCATTATTTCTACCAGCCATTGCGACTTTTGTTACTATCCAATTGGCTGCATGATCATATCAATTTGGCAACCTTATTATGATTTCAGATGGTTGATTTCTCGAACAAAATGGCAGGAAACAAAATGGTCGGGAAGGACCTGTTCATAAATCGGGTCTGCTTCAAAACAAACCTGTTTTGCGAATTCACATCTGGCTGCAAAACGGCATCCTGGTGGAGGATCAATAGGCGATGTTATTTCGCCCTGAATAATTCGCCGCTCCCTTGTCCGATGGGCAGTAGGCTCGGGAATGGACGCTAAGAGTGCCTGTGTATAGGGATGTAAGGTCAGGTTGAAAAGGTCTTCCGTTTTTGCGGACTCAACTACCCTGCCGAGGTACATCACGATAATGTTCTTTGAGATATGCCTTACAACGCTGAGGTCATGGGTGATGAACATGTACGTTAATTCCTGGGCATCCTGCAGGTCCTGCATCAAATTTAAAATTTGAGCCTGGATTGACACATCCAGAGCAGAGACAGGCTCATCACACACGATGAATTTAGGGTTAAGCGCAATCGCCCGGGCAATTCCAATTCTTTGCCTCCGGCCCCCATCCAATTCATGAGGATATGAGCTGTAAAACCGCCTCGCCAGACCCACAGTATCCATCAGCTCAAAAATCCGATTTTCCATTTCCTCTTTTGAATTAGTGAGATGATGAATTATCAATGGTTCTGCGATACTCTCGCTGACCGTCATACGAGGATTCAAAGAAGAATACGGATCCTGAAAAATGATCTGCATCTCTTTTCGTAAAGTTGACAGGTCTTTGATATCGTTAATATCTTCACCATTGAAAAAGACACTGCCAGCAGTTGGTTCAATCAACCTGATCACCAGCCGGCCAAGTGTGGATTTACCACAACCGCTTTCACCAACAACCCCTAAGGTTTCACCTTTATTAATTGTGAAATTAACATCGTCCACGGCATGCAGACTGCCAGCGGCGACAGAGAAATATTTCTTCAATCCTTGGGCTTCGATTTGGGCTCCCACGAATTCCTCCGAAAACTAAATATCAAGAATAATGTCATTGGTATAAATGACACTTAACAAAATGGCCTTTACTCACTTCGATCGTTAGAGGTTTTTGGTCTTTACATATATCCATTGCTACAGAACACCTCGGATAGAATGGACACCCCTGCGGCAGGTTGATCGGATCCGGCATCAAACCCTTAATGGGATTCAAGCGCTTATTCTTGGTGTTCATACTCGGTAATGAACCGAACAGGCCTTTTGTATAAGGATGTTTCGTTTCGTCATAGATATCAACTAATGAACCCATTTCGACGATTTCACCGGCATAAATAATCGCCACCTTTTCACAGATGTCCGCCACAACTCCCAGGTCATGGGTAATCAGAAGCATGGATGTCGAGAATTGCTGTTTTAATTCTCTCATCAGGTTGAGGACCTGCGCCTGAATGGTCACATCTAACGCAGTGGTTGGCTCATCCGCAATAATGATTGACGGCCTGCAAGCCAATGCAATGGCAATCCCAACCCGTTGCTTCATACCACCTGAAAACTGATGCGGATATTCATTCATCCGTTCTGGGGAAATACCAACCACCTCAAACATCTCCGCAGCCTTCTCGATTGCCTCTTTTCGCGAGACTTTCATGTGGAGCCTGATAACCTCAGAGATTTGATTCCCAACCGTAAGCACCGGGTTAAGAGAAGTCATCGGATCCTGAAAAATCATCGAGATTTCTTTACCCCGAATGAACCGCATACTTAACTTACTGGTTTTAATTAGGTCCTTCCCATTAAGCAAGATCTCACCTGAAACAATTTTTCCCGGAGGATCAGGCAACAGCCGCATAATGCCTAAAGCGGTTGTCGTTTTTCCGGCGCCTGTTTCACCGACCAGACCAAGTGTTTCACCAGATTTCAGGTCGAAAGAAAGGTCATTAACCGCTTTAACAACGCCTTCGTCAGTGGTGTAGACAATCGAAAGATCTTTAACTGATAATACTGTTTCGTTCTCAGGCATTTTGTTTTCCTACTTCTTTAATTTCGGATCAAGCGCATCACGTAATCCATCGCCAAACAGGTTCAGCGCCAGCACAGTCAGCATGATCGCCAACCCAGGGAAGATCACCATATGGGGGAAATCTCGCATATATGTTCTCGCTGAAGAAAGCATATTGCCCCATTCAGGCGTTGGAGGCTGAATACCGAGGCCCAAAAAGCTTAATGCTGCCGCCATGATAATAGCCTTCCCCACGCCTAGCGTTGCCTGAACAATGATAGGTGCCAATACGTTGGGGAAAATGTATTTCCGAATTATCCGGAAGTTGCTTGCACCAATCGCTCTGGCCGCCTCAATATAATCCTGAGATTTGACCGTCAAGGTTGACGCCTTAACCACCCGTGTGAAAGTCGGGATTGAACTGATGCCAACAGCGATCATGGCATTGACCAGGCCGGGTCCTAACGTCGTAGCAATAGAAATTGCCAGGACTGTTCCGGGAATAGCCATAAGGATGTCGCACCCCCGCATGATGATCGTATCGGCGTATCCGCCAAAGTAACCCGCGATTGCCCCTAAAAGACATCCGACCAACGCCCCAACGGCCAATGAAATAAAGCCAACCAGAAGCGATATTCTGGCGCCATAGATTACTCGGCTCAAAATATCCCGCCCAAAGTTATCCGTTCCAAAAAGATGTTTCCACGAAGGCTTCAGAAATGTTTCCGAATAATTCTGAATGTCATATGGATAGGGCGAAATATAATCCGCAAAAACCGCAACCAGGACAAGGACCAGGAGAATAACCATGCCGACAATGGCTAATTTATTCTTCTTAAGCCGCTTCCAGATTTCGCTTAACCGGCTTCGTTTTTTAAATGCTGCGTTTGTAATGCTTTCAACCATAGTATTCATTTGCATCATATCGCATTCTCAATAGGTCTATTGAATGTGCTCTTTTTGTAGACGTCTCTTTTTTGAAGAATTAATATATTGGGTTTTAATTCTTGGATCGACGAAAGCATAAATAATATCTGTGGCGAGGTTCAGAAGACTGAACATTACCGCGATTGTCAATACACCACCCTGAACAACAGGGTAATTTCGACTTTTAATGGCATCCACCATTAGCTTTCCGATACCTGGAATAGCAAAAACGGACTCGTTTACAACAGCCCCGCCAAGGCTGTTTGAGAATTGGAGACCAATCACAGTAATGATTGGGATTAATGCATTGAGCAAAGCATGTTTAAAAATAACTTTAGTCTCGCTAAGACCTTTTGACCGGGCTGTCTGAATATATTCTTGACGAATGACTTCAAGCATGCTCGAACGTGTCATGCGGGTAATGGTCGCAATCGAGAAGACACTGATGCTGATCACCGGCATAATATAATATGCCGGACCATAAAGTCCGGATGCCGGCAGAATTCCAAGAGTGACTGAAAAAAATAGGATTAGCAATAGCGCTAACCAGAAGTTAGGCATTGTAATCCCCAATAACGCCAGTATTGTGGTGATGTAATCCAATATGGAATATTGCTTAATGGCTGAAATGATCCCTGCCGGGATCCCAATTACAATTGCAAAAAGAATGACATAGGTGGCAAGCTTTGCTGTAACAGGGAGCCTGGCTTTTAATTCATCAGCGACAGGCATTTTCGTTGTATAGGAAGTTCCAAGATCTCCATGGAGTAATCCATTGAGGTAGGAAAAATATTGCGTAAAGAAAGGCTTATTCAATCCCATCTCTTCACGCAATTCAAAAACCGCTTCATCCGAGGCGTTTTCCCCCAAAATCAATCTTGCAGGATCCCCAGGAGTAAAATACATCATTGAAAAAATAATGAAAGTTACACCTATTAGAACCGGTATTGTTATGAGGATTCGTTTAATCGCAAACTTTAACATATTTGGATCCTTGACTCTCTTATAACATCCTGAATTTAAAGCAAGTTCTTATCAAACATCATTCCACAGTACTTGTGCAGAAGACTGCACAAGTACTGTGATTTCTAGTTACTTTCTATTTAATTTTCAGGCAAGAATTGAACCCTGGTCATATCAGGTGCAAGGTTCGGGTACCAGGGGAGATTGGTAATGCTGCTCGTTGTTGCATATGCACCCATCGGGAATGCAACTGGCAGAGTGTAAAGTTTGCTCCACAGGTATTCCTGCAGTTCGCCGTAGATCTGAATACGGGTTTCTTCGTCGTATGTTGCCATGCCCAGATTAAGGAGGTCGTCAACATGGGTATCGCCATGACGGATGGAAATTGTCCGGGCAGTAGGCCATGCCAACAGGGCTGCGGTAGGATCATTGATGACAGCGGTATTGGTCATCATTGAAACGGCAATCTGTCCTTCATTATTCATTGTGGTGAACATCGCCAGGTCGACAACTTCGATCGTGCAATCGATTCCAGCTTCCGCCCACATAGCTTTGGCCGCTTCTGCAAAAGCAAGGTTCAGTGCTTTTTCATAGGTCGTGAAAGTGAAGCTAAATCCGTCCTCATAACCTGCTAAGGCAAGGTATTCCTTGGCCTTATCAATATTGTGCTCATGTGGACCGACAGCAATGTGACCCAGAATGGTGGATGAATAGTAACTATCCGCTACAGTGGCTTGGTTGCCCCAAGCAACTTGCACCAGAGCATCCAAATCAAGGGCATAGGCTAAAGCCTGGCGGACATTGTAATCATCAAATGGCGGAATTGAACTGTTGAAGGTCACAAATGAAACGCCTTGTGTATTACCCTCAATCAAAACTGTATTCGGATTTTCTCGAACACGATCATAATCAGTCGGGGCAATTTCAAAAGCAATATCCACGCCACCTGTTTCGACTTCAATTTCACGAGATGAGGCTTCGGTGATGAAGCGGGCAACGAAATTATCGAAAGCCACAGGTTCTCCCCAGTAATTTTCATTGGTCTTTAAGGTGATCCTATCCCCTACGACCCATTCATTGAAGACCATGGGACCAGTCCCCATCGGTTTCCGGGCGATATCTTCTTCAGATGCAGTTTCATAATAGTTCTGGCTCACCATGCCGCGCATAGTCTGCGCTAAGGCAGGCAGGAAGGCAGCATTGGGATTCTTAAGATGAACTTCAATTTCGAAGTCGTTCGGGATTACAAACGCTTCAGTATCAATGGAACCGAACAGGTTAGTCGTGAATGAACTCTCGGCCGCCATTTTCAAAGTGAAGGCGACATCTTGGGCGGTGAATTGGGTTCCATCATGGAAATAGACATCATCGCGAAGTTTGAATACGAAAGTCGTATCATCTACTTGCTCCCATTCAGTGGCAAGCCAGGGAATATATTCACCGTCATCATTGACTTTGATCAAATTTTCATAGACCAAACCCGTGATGATGAAACCCACCTGGTTTGAATGCGCATAAGGATCCAATGTTTGTGGTTCATTGGCCTCAGCGATAGTCAATGTATCCCGTCGAACCGTTGTTGCAGCTTCTTCACCGGAGACCTCTTCACCCACCACTTCGGTTTCTTCAGCTGACGTTTCTGAGCTGGTTTCCCCTGAAGGAACTTCCGTCTCCGTGACTTTGGAGCCTTGGCACCCCACCATGCTAAACGCCAAAATTGCGATTAACAAAAACATAATACTGCGTTTCATTCTTATTCTCCTTGGGTTGATTTGTGAGTAAACAAAAACGTGCTCCTCAATACGCAATTGATCGTTTGCGTTAATTCCCTTGAATGGCAATTGTCAGGGCAGACTGATTGAGATTGGCATTAATCTAATATGGGTTGATGTGCTTTAAAATGCTCAATCAGGCTGTCTTGAATCTTCTTAATAATCGGTCTTATGCAACTATCGGTTTTCCAGATCAAATAAATGGTTCGTTTAATGGGCGTGTTCTTGACACGTAGGAAGGACAGATTGTATTGAACTAAGGGAGGGATTCTGGGGATCAGTGAAACTCCAAAATCCGAAGCGACATAGGAAGCAATTGAATTACACTCTTCAGCTTCAAAGACCACATTTGGCATAATATTGTGTTCAAAGAAAATGTCATCAACAACATGTCGCAGGTGGGTACCGGACTTGATTAATGCAAATTTTTCGTTGGCAATCTCAGAAAATTCAACTTCTTCCAAATTAGCCAGCTCGTGTGACTTGGGAACTACCAGGAATATTTCCTGAGAGAAAACCGGATAACTCGAGATCCCCTCACCCTCATAATAGGGAGTGAAGGCAAGGTCCAGTTTATCTTCCTGGATATTGCGAACCAGATCCTCGGACATCCCCTGATAGAACGAAAAAGTAAAATCGTCATTTGAAGCAAGGTGCGGAAGCAAACTGAAAATACTGGGCAGGAAATCATAACTGAGGCTAAAAATGTATCCCAACCGCAGGTTCAGCGGATTCATCATATCCTTCAGCTTCAATTCACCAGCGTGCAACGAGTCAATGGCAGTTTGCGCAAAGGGCAGGAAAGCTGTAGCATATTTCGTCGCGGTGATTGTCTTTCCATGTTTCTCAAAAAGCTTCACGCCTAATTCACTCTCAAGCTCTCTGATGGCATAGCTAAGACTCGGTTGCGAGACATAAAGCTGATTCGCAGCCTCAGTATAATGAAGCGTCTGATATAAAGTGGTAAAGCATTTCAATTGATGTAATCTCATTTTCGTTTCACCATCCCGATCTCCCGTTAGTGTTTATCGACCAAGAAACAATTGTTTATACAATAATCTGAGTCTATCACAATGAGAAATCGTTGATACCATTCCTGATCATTCAGGACATGAGCGATCACATTTAAACGCTTTTTCTTCAGAATCATGGAATCCCTGCTGATTCCATGTCCTGTTTACTGCTCCATCAAAGGATCATAAAACTCACCAAACAGTTCCTGATCAGAAGGCCGGTCTTCAGGAATCGGCTTTGAAACCCATGTTGTATTCATATAATGCTTTAGGCAAATATTCTCAGAGACAATATTGCCTCCCCAGGTCCCGCATCCCATCGAAGATGTCATCGGCATGCCATTTGTGAACGAGCCGGCATTTGCCTTCGACTGGGGTTGACGAACCATAATCCGGCTCACAGGAGCAACCAGGGCCAGTCGATTAATATGGTCATCATCAAAAGAATAAATACCCACCGAATGACCTTTCCCCCCCACTTCATAGATCGCTTTCATCATTGTCAGGGCATTCTCAAATTCACCGGAATACTTGTGAACAGCCATCAAAGTCGTCAGTTTCTCACTGCTAAAGGGAAATTCTTTCCCAATGCCATCGCCAATGACAAAAATGAACTTTCGGTCTTCAGGGATGGAGAAGCCCGCAATTTCCGCTAACTTTTGAGGCTTGATCGCCACTGTGTTTGCGAGCCGGTGTCCTTCGCTATCCCACATCACTTTTCGAAGCAGTTCACGCTCTTGCTCTGAAGCCAGGTATCCACCTTCATCCTGCAGACCTTGTAAGACTTGCTCGTAAATCTGATCGGAGACGATTAAATTTCCATCCGCAGAACAGCCCGACCCATAATCAGAAGTCTTACTGAGCATGGAATTATGACAGGCTTCTTTGATATTTGTTGTCTCGTCAAAAATCATGGTCGCATTTCCCGCGCCACTTCCATAAGCAGGTGTGCCGGAACTGTATGCAACCCGGACCATCGCCTGGCCACCGGTTGCGATAACGAGAGATGCCCTTTTCATCAGCTCTCCCGTTTGTTCCTTGGTCGGCTTCGGTAAACACTGCAGCAGATCCTCGGGCGCACCGCATTTCCTCAATGCCTCTCGCATCAGTTCAACGGTCTGGTTGGTCGTCTTTGCAGAACGGGGATGGGGAGAGAAAATAATTGCGTCCCTTGCCTTGATCGCAAAAATTGCCTGACCTGCGGGTGTCAACGAAGGGTTAGTTGTCGGTACAAGGGATGCAATTACCCCAACGGGTTTTCCATACTTGACAATGCCTTTTTCAGGTATCTCTTCAATTATGCCAATGGATTTCTGGCGGAGGGCATCGCGTAAGCAACCGATAATTTTCAATCTCTTCCCCTGCCGGCTTATGGGATCCCCCAACCCACTTTCTTCAATCCCCATATCGACCAATTTTAAAAAGGTTTTTTTATTAGCCACTGACCAGGCAACGGCCTGGCACAAGCGGTCTACAGTTTTCTGATCAAATCCTTCAGCAATCTCTAACGCTTTTTGAGCTTTAGAAAATACTTCATCCATCTCAGAACGTTCAACTTCTACGATTACTTTTTCCAATGGGAACCTTCCGTTGATTAATGATTTCTTAAGAGGGCGCTAATTTCATGAATTAAATATTTTATGAACCCCATTCTAAAATACATATGGGTGAAAGTCTAATTCAAGTTTTCGATGCTATGATTTATTTTATTTATTGGATGAGATTGCTCAGCAGTAAGCCTGAGTCTTACATTTAAGTAATATCTGAATCTGAATTTATGGATAAATATTTTTTATCATTCCAACACATTCTTATATTGTACTTGTGTAAATATTCGTGATAAAAATGGATACAGTTTGAAAATTTTTTCTAGGTAATCATTTCCAATAAGAGGTGTGACATTATTAAACCATTAACAGTTCGTGGACTTGATATCGGAACTGGTATTCCAAAGATAATTGTTCCTATTGTCGGAAGGACTCAAAAAGACATCCTTTCCGACGCAAATTCAATATTGGCGTCTGGTGCAGAGCTAATTGAATGGCGAGCTGACTTCTATGATGATGTTTTGGTCTTGAATAAGGTCAAAGAAACACTCCATGTGATGCGCCTGCTGATTGGTAACCTTCCCCTCATCTTTACCGTTCGAACGAATGCAGAAGGCGGACAAATTCAAATATCAGGTTCCGATTACACTGATCTGTTGGAATTTGTCGCAGAAACGGGCGATGTTGATCTTATTGATGTGGAAATGTTCAAAGATGGCGCCAATATTAGCGAATTGGTCCAGAAGGTTCATGCCCTCGACACCTTCGTAATCATGTCCAACCACAATTTCCATGAAACGCCCGATCAAGACACTATCATTAATCATCTTCGTCAAATGCAGGATAAGGACGCTGATCTGTTAAAAATAGCGGTCATGCCGAATTCCGCTGCAGATGTCCTCACCTTATTGAACGCTACCGAAGAAATGGCCACAAAGTATGCGAATCGACCACTGGTCACCATGTCCATGGGTGGGCTTGGTTCAATCAGTCGGCTTAGTGGTGAAATAGTCGGGTCAGCCATGACCTTTGGAACTGTTGGCAAGAGTTCAGCTCCCGGCCAGATTTCCATTGATGAACTGAAACAATGTTTACAAACAATCCACGGTTCTCTAAACCAATCATGAAGTTAAGATTTTTAGGAAGCTTCTTCATCGAATAATAAAATCCAGAAAGGACAATGATTTCTTATGATGGGAAATACGTTTGGTCGAGTATTTAGAGTAACAACCTGCGGTGAATCTTATGCGGGTTGTTTTAGAAAAAACAAAGGCATCCCTGAAGTGTTATACGGAGGATTGCTCACTATTGTGGATGGTGTGCCAGCCGGTATTAAAATCACCGCCGAGGATATTCAGATAGAACTGGACAAACGGAAACCAGGACAGACACCCCTTGATTCCCCCCGGCTCGAAAAAGACAGAGTATACATTTTTTCAGGCGTGATGGAGGATGATCTATCCACCGGCGCGCCAATCGGGATTGTGATCCCAAACAACGACATCAAAGATGTCCATGTTGGTCAATATCGGGATTACCGGTGGAATATCCGTCCAGGCCATGCGAAATATGGGTTCATGAAGAAATATGGTGAATTTACGGATTGGGTTGGCGCTGGACGTGCCTCCGGCAGAGAGACGGTCAGCAGAGTGGCCGGTGGCGCGATAGCAAAATTGATCCTGGATAAAATGGGCATCGATGTCATCGCCTACACAATCGCTTCACATGGGATTAAAGCCAAACCCATCACATACGAAGAAGCCAAGAGGAATTACCGGGCAAATTCAATCAATTGCCCCGATGAAGAAGCTGCCCCAAAAATGATTGAGGATATCCTGGCTGTCAAGAAAACAGGCGATACCTGTGGCGGCGTGATCGAACTGATCGCTCACGGTGTACCTGCCGGATTAGGCGAACCAGTCTTCGATAAACTTTCCGCAACCATCGCCCATGGATTGATGTCCATTGGCGCCGTGAAAGGTCTGGAATTCGGGGCCGGTTTTGGCGTTGCGGATATGCTGGGAAGCGAATGCAATGATGAGACTTTCGTCAACAAGGAAACGGGACGCGTCAATTTCTATTCAAATAATGCCGGCGGTATTCTGGGCGGCATTTCGAATGGGGATGAGCTTCGCCTCCGCGTCGCCGTCAAACCCACCCCAACTGTGTCCGTTCCCCAACGCGCGGTAAAAATGGATACAATGACTGATGAAATCCTCGAACCGATCACTCGGCGTGACGCTTCCATTTTGCCCCGGATTTACCCGGTGTGTGAAGCGATGGTCCGGATTGCTCTCGTTGACGCAATTCTGATGGTAAAGGGTTCTCGTGCAATGACGGATATGGATCCAAAATGGGATCTGGTCTAATCTGAGATCAAAATCGCAATAAATGGAGAGCCTGGTTGGAATGCAGTAGAATTAATCATTCTACGCTTCGTAATTTTAGGGCTCTCCTTTTTTATCTTGAATGACTCAACGGAAGGATAAATTGGCATGATGACCCAGGAATTTTCTCTCGCCCAATTGACGGTTCTAAACGCCTCACCTGTTGAACTGGCCTCCATTGCTGCCGAGACAGGCTACGATTATTTCAGTATGCGCCAGATCTATATGGGGCTGCCCGAAGAACCTGATTTCGATCTCTCAAAGAATAAAGATCTCATGACCGAAACCAAACGTGTCATGAATGAAACAGGAATTCGGCTACTGGATATCGAACTTGCCAGGATCGTGGATGATATTGACCCTGCAAAATATGAACCGGCCATGCAAACAGCAGTAGAATTAGGTGGAAAACACATCCTGAGCAGCATTTGGACAGACAACCGGGACTTGTATATGGCGCGGTTTGCGCAGCTTTGCGATTTGGCCGCCCAATACGGGTTGACCGTTGAGTTGGAATACGTTCCGATTGCTGCAGTTCGCGATTTAGCAGGTGTGGTTGAAGTTTTGACCGAAATCAATCGGGAAAATGCGGGTATCCTGATCGATATCCATCATTTTCACCGGGCTGGCGATAAGCCGGAAGTCCTTGCCTCACTTCCCAGAAAATGGTTCCACATGGCCCACCTTTGTGATGCTGATGCGGAAATTCCAACCTCGAGGGAAGAAATGATCTATGTCCTGAGAGAGAATCGGGCCTTCCTGGGAGAAGGCGGCATTGACATCAAGCCCATCCTCGCTGCTCTGCCTCAGGTTCCATACTCGATTGAGCTGCCCAGACTGAGCTACAGTTCCAAATATGGCTATAAGGAACACGCAAAAAAGTGTCTGGAGACCTCAAAGAAGTATCTGGGTATTGAATAAAAGACTTTAATCTACGCGCAATTTTCATTGAGGAGAATTACGATTGGAAAAACTTGTTGCCGATCAAATCGTTGATTATCTTGAACGTCGGGGAGTGACCCACATCTTTGGCCTATGCGGCCACACGGTCATCGCAATGCTTGATGCCCTGAGCCGCAGTGAAAAAATCACCTACGTGAGCAATCGCCATGAACAAATCGCTGCGACGGCCGCAGACGGCTACGCCAGAGTGACGCATAAAGCCAGCGTTGTTTTATGTCACCTTGGGCCTGGGTTGACCAATGCCACCACAGGCGTTGCTAATGCCAGCCTGGATGGGATCCCGATGGTGGTCATTGCCGGGGATGTTCCCAGCTATTATTTCGGCAAGCACCCCCATCAGGAAGTCAACATGCACGCCGATGGCGACCAATTTGAAATTTACCGTCCCTTCGTGAAACGTGCCTGGCGGATTGATGACCCGGAATCCCTCCCCAGAATACTGGATCGGGCTTTCACCCTTGCCGAATCCGGCAAGCCAGGACCGGTATTGATCTCCGTGCCGATGGATATGTTCTCAAGAGAGATCCCAACTGAACTCTTTGAACGGACCTTCAAGAATTCCCATGACATCGCGAAGCCGGCGCTGGATAAATCCATTGCAAAGAAGATCGCAGAACATCTCCTCGCCGCACAATCCCCGGTCATCCATGTCGGTGGCGGGGTCAGGTCAGCACAAGGTGAAAAAGCCTTACAGGACCTGGTGGACTATTTGCAAATCCCTGTATCACGAACTTTGATGGCGCAGAGCGTCCTGCCCGATACCCACCCTCTCATGTTGGGACAAACCGGGTTCTGGGGATCGGAATTGACCCACAGCTTCACATCCCAGGCAGACCTGATCCTGGCTGTGGGAACTCGTTTTGCCGAAGCCGATTCGTCCTCCTGGTATGACGGTCTCACCTTTGACTCTGCCAAAACGACTTTCATTCAGATTGACATTGAACCCCAGGAAATCGGTCGGAACTATCCAGTAGAAATCGGCGCGGTGGCTGATCCCCGACTCGCCCTGGAACAAATCCTGGAAGAAGTCAAACAGCTCCAGCCTGAACCGGTGAAAAACCCGGAGATCATCGAGAAGATATCAAAATCGCGAGAGGCTTTTGAAAAAGAGAACCATTCCCTCAAAACCGATGGCCGTTTCCCCATGACACCCCAAAGGATCCTATGGGAAGTCAAACAAGTACTCCCTGATGATGCACTCATTTTCACGGATGTCGGTTGGAATAAAAACGGGGTTGCCCAACAATATGCCACGACTCAGGTTGATACTATTCACCATCCATCCGGACTGGCGACGATGGGATTCGGCCCGGCGGCTGTGATTGGTGCAAAACTAGCGGCTCCGGAAAAGGTTGTTGTGACTCTTGTGGGCGATGGCGGATTTGGGACCAATCCCTCCGTGCTGGCAACCGCCAGGGAAATGAACATCCCGATTATCTGGATCGTCATGAATAATTCAGCCTTTGGCACCATAGCAGGGCTTGAGAAGGCCCATTACCATACTGAATTTGGAACCGTGTTTTCCGCTGATGAACAACCCTATTCACCGGATTGGGCCCAGGTTGCTAAAGGGTATGGCGTTCAGGCGGTGAAAATCCGTTCTGTCGACGAACTTGGCCCGCAGTTGAAAATTGCTCTGGAAGCCAATGCGCCGTTCCTGATCGATTGCCCCATGGAAAATATCCCCGTCCCAACACCTGGTGCGTGGAACATTAACGATATTTATTCAAAAAAACCAGGGATCGTCAATGGTCGCCAAAAGGTTCCTGGAGAAAACTAGCGGATAACAAAAAAAGAGCCTGCGAAGAGCAGGCTCTTTTTTATGAATAAATCTCAAAATTCGAATATTTTTTCAACCAGCTCATCGGCACAATTCTTAGCAATTTTCGAAAAAAAGGATTTGAAACCAACCTGCTGACCAACAAGATCCGTAAACCGGCAAAATAATATACCGGCCTCAACTTTAATTCGTTTTCAGGAGTCGTCATCGTGATCTGTGGTGGATGCATTCCGAGCAAGCGGTTCGCAATTTGCATTCTGGCCCAAAGCGCCAGCTTCTTATGTAAAATGGGCCGGTGCTGGGAGTGCACAAATTTCTCAATCCCAACCGCGCGAAGATTTAGTCTATTTGCCAAACGAGCGCTTTCCAGCAAATCAAGCCCGGTTTTTGTCCGTGCGACGACAATGGACTTCTCTTCCGGTTCTCTAAAATCCTCCAACCGGATCGCATCCCCGGTTGAGATATCCGCCAGGTCCGCGGTAGCATCATGGCAGAGAATGCAGCGAGGATGACCAAATATTTGACCTGAAAAGCCCTGAAGTTGCTCCGGTTTTTGGACATGGATTTCTTCGCCGGACTTCAGAGTAACCAACAAATGACCCGGCCATTCAGGTTGACGATATTTGATCTTCTCAACTTCAGCCAGGTCAATGCCATATCTTTCAAAAGCAAATTTCTGTCCCAGGATAGTTGGACGGCCACCGCAATACAGCCCAATGCAAAAGGCTATCTTTTCGTTCAGCCGTTTATCAATCGTTTGGGCTTTTCGCAATGCCTGAATTTCACAAGGTAGTCCGACAAAGGCGAACTTTCCATCAGCATGTCTGATTTTTCGGAGGCATTGGCCTATCGGCGCCGGCCAGTAAAACGACCCGGCGGAATTGAGAACGGAAATCTTATCCGTCACCAATTGGGGTTGTAAACCAAAAGGCTTTCCAGATTGCGGAGTCAACAGGAAGACGCCTTGAATCATCCCACTTTCAAGCGCGTGGATCAACAGACTGCTGACGATTCCCCCCGAAGCGCACGCCTGCTTAACCTTCTCATCCCGGCAATAACCTAAAAAGGCTTGAATATAATTTCCGGCCCAATAATTCTCAGGGAGCTTATGAAAGACCTGATAATTGAGATTGTCCATATTGATTTCATAGCCTGGACAGACTTGCAAACAAATTCCGGAGCATTTCTCACAAAAAGCGCTATCCTGAATTTGAATGCGATTGCGACCGTTGCCATCCGGAACCAATTTAACATTATTGTGAGGGCACATGCCCTCACAAGTTCCACACTCTAAACAAAGACCCTTTTGGTCAACTTCAAGAACGTTTTTCATAAAATGAGTTTCGTTCCTTTTTTACGATGATGCTTATTGGGAAATAATCTCAAACTCAGCGCCCAATGCTGAGATATCCTTTATGAATCCGGGGTATGATACGCCGGCAGCTTCAGGATCCGTGATGTAAGTTGTGCCATCCGCAACCAGGCCGGCAATAGCAAAACTCATCATTACACGGTGATCTTTAAACGAATCCACATTGGCACCATGGAGTTTCTTAACACCCTTGATGATCAAGCCATCCCAGGTGACCTCCACCGGAACCCCCATCTTGTTCAGTTGAGCCATGGCCTCAAGCCGGTCACACTCTTTATAGTGAACCTGTTCGGCATTGTAAATCTTACTGACGCCTTCACCATGAGCTAATAATATGCTAAGCACAGGGATCATATCCGGCGCGTCATTGCAGTCAATCTCAATGGCTTTTAGAGGTTTGCCGCCATAGACCTCAATAGTTTTCTCATCAGGATTGATCCGGACATCCGCACCCATTTCCGCGAGCGCTTCCAGGATCTTCGATTCCGGATGGAAAGCCTTCGGATCCATATTGGTATAACAGATATGTGAATCACTGATCGCTGCCAGAACCAGGCCAAATGACGCCAAAGCAATATCGCCCGGAATGCTCACCTGGGCCGGGTGGAATTTCTGTCCACCCTTCACGAAAAAGCTGGAATGATCCTTTTTCGCTTCCGCTTCCACGCCAAAGAGGGACATCATCTGGATCATCAGATCGGTATAGCTCGCCTCATTCAGTTTTCCATCTTCAATATCAACCGTCACATCATGACCCGTAAATGGCGCGGCGATGAGTAAGCCGCTGGTCCAGGGCGAGATCAGCCCATTAATCCAGACGCGATCTGAAAGTTTTGTCATGTCGCCGGAGCGGATCACAACCGGCAACAACCCATTGGAACGGGTTGACCAGGTATCAATACCCCAGCGATTCAATGCCTCAATATAGGGGCCCAATGGTCTCGATCGCAGAGAATCATCGCCGGTGTAAACGATCGTTCCGGGGGTCGATGCCGTTACGGCCAACAGGAAATTGATTGTCGAACCCGAATTGCCGCAATCAAGAATATCAGAAGGGGTTTTAAACGGACAACCGGTCACCTTGTAACCGTTGTCAATCGGATGAAATTGCGTTCCTAATTGCGTCAGACATTTGACAGTGGACAAATTATCCAAAGATTTGCTCATCCCTGTAATTGTGGATTCCCCCTCAGCCAGGGCGGCAAGGATCAACGCCCGGTGGGTATGATATTTTGAAGGAGAAGACTCCAGTGTGCCATCCAGAGAATGTTTTAATGGTTCGACTTTCAATACATTCATGATCCTGATTTCCTTTCAAAGGAAGAAGATGCAAATTAATGGGATTGAGAAAATGAATCCCGACAGACTTTGAACATCAAGTCCGTTGGAGGAAAAACGCCAGTCCAAATATCAAAACATATCGCTCCCTGGTACACCAACATCCCAAGGCCAGAAATCACTTTATTTCCTTCCGAAGATGCGCGTGAAAGGAATTTTGTCATTTGTGGGTTGTAAACAATATCATAAAATGTTGCCCCGCCAGGAAGGGCGACGGAATCAGGCCAGGGTGAGACATCAATATCAGGCGACATGCCCACCGGTGTTGCATTAATCACCAGGTCAAGTCCGTGTTTCCTCAACTTAGCAAAATTATCAGGAGTGGGGAATTGGAACTCGATCTGGTCAGGTCGAAAAACGGTGCGTAAATCATAAATCAATGATGTCGCTTGAGATTCGACATTATCCATCACGGTGATGTGATTGATCTTAAATTGAGAAAGCCCAAACAATGCTGCCCTGGCCGCACCTCCGGCGCCGATCATGAGAATATCATATCCATCCGGCATCACACCTTCCGAAGTCAGGTTTTGAATAAATCCGGCGCCATCCGTGTTTGTCCCAATTAGCCTGCCATCAGTAATTTTTATGGTATTCACCGCGTTCATTTTTTTGGCGATGTCTTCCACTTCATCCAAATATTGAATGACTTCTGTTTTATATGGAACGGAGATATTACAGCCCTCGAAGGATAATGCTTTAAGCCCAGCTATGGCTGCTTTCAGGTCACCGGGTCTGGTTGCCAACGGCAAATAGACCCAATCCATATCAAGCGCTTCGAAGACGGTATTGTGCATAATGGGACTCAGGCTGTGACCAACTGGCCAGCATATCAGTCCTACTTTTTTCGCTTTTGCTGTAATCATCAGATGCCTTTAATCTATTCTCAATTTTCCGGTCGAACCAGGTCCGGCAGGTCTCGATCGGCAACACCCGAATAACCAAAATTAACCGGGTCAATCCGCCGCATTCTGGGCATGGTCGTGATCTCTTCATAGGCATGGGCCAATAAACTGGAAAGCCTTGAAATAAGGAAAGGCGCGTTCCCGAGTTCCACGGGGTAATCCAGTTCGCACAAAATTGCTGCTACAGCTCCGTCAATATTAATCGGCAATTCCTTACCGGCAATTTCAGATAGTGCAAGTGAAATCTCCCTCGCTGCAGCAATATATTTCCCCTCAACGCCGGCATCCATCGCAAGAGAAAAAAGTTTATCAACCCGAGGATCATGAGGATGCTGGCGATGGCCAAAACCAGGTACTTTTCTGCCAGCCTCTTTCTCCCCTCTAACAAAATCTTTTACAATTATGGATTCGTCCTTCGCTCCTTCAGGTGCGGCTTGAACCTGGGCGACAACCGTTTTGAGAATTTTCATACAGTTCTCAACCGCAGCCCCATGAAACTTATCAAGCGAAAGGAAGCCCGCCATTGCGGCATTTTTCACATCCGCCCCACCCGATGCCGCGGTTCTTGTTGCCAGCACAGAAGGCGTTCCGGGGCCGTGGTCGATTGAAGCAACCATCAAAGCATCAATGACCCTTCCGACTTTTTCTGAGGGCAAATCACCTGTCATCAACAGATGGACCACATGAGAAAAGGGAATAGTTCCCATCATTTCAACCAAATCATATCCCCGAAGTCTGATCTGGTCTTCGGTCGTATAAGAAATTTCAGAATCCCAATGTGTTGGAGCCGTCATTTTCTACCTTTCAAATAATTCACAACCAAGTTGGAGGCTTACTCCCTGCAACTTACGAATTGCATTAACTTCACAAATTATAAAAATTCCAATTCCAGCTATGGATTTATCAATTGAATTTTTTTATTACGAGCCATCAAAAATCATTTTTTCAGAACGATTAGGTGAGTAATAAACCTTAGGATTATTCCTTAATCAATCGAAATAAAACCGTTTTGAGCCATGCGTTTACTAGTTGGTTATGGTTCTCTGTAGATATTTTATGGGCTTGAAACAAACTAGTCAATCGAAATAAACGATATCACAATATAAAAATTCTCGTGAGCATTTTAATACATCCTCAAATAATTTTATAAAAATTTCGATTCTGGAGCACCTTCTTTGGCACTTTTTTCCCTTTGCCACCCTGGGTCGACCACCCCCATCTATGACTCACTGCGGATAAGTTTCCCGCCGACTGGCGAGCAGCCAAATTAATAAGATAGAGTTTTTGCACACATATCTTCTATCATTTTTAGGTTTTTTTCATTATGCAACAGTATTGCCCACTTGTCAACATCAGCTTTTCATTGTAAAATACTTTATGCTTCACCGAGCGGAATAATTAACTTCTTTACTAAATGATTGCCATTATTTATATGAATTTTCACGGATGACTTCAGAGAAACAATAACTTGAAAACCAGACCTGTCGTTTACCAAAAAAGAACACGCCTCAGATGAACCATCAACTTTCCCGGCGGGACTTTTTACGGTTATCCGGTCTGACAGCCCTGGGACTGATACTCATGTCCTGTGATAGAACAAACAAGGAGGATCCATTGACAACCGGCATCAACAATTCACCTTTTGGCATCTACTCCCCCTGGGGCGAGTTTGACCTGGACCGGGGCACTTTTGCCTCGCAGGATGACATTACCGGCCATCTGAGAGATATTGGCGTAAAGTGGGTTCAGGAATTACCCCCCTTCCTGGCGCTGGATATCGTTCCTGAGGACATTAATTTATACTCCCGGATTGGCAGAGAGGCCGGCATGGTACCCGCCCTGATCCGCGATGCCGATACGGTGGAACGTTTTAAGGGTGAGCTGGAACAGACCATCACCGATGGAATTGACAGGTTCAAATATCTGGAAGTTGATACGGAACCGGATGGATTGGGCGGCTGGCAGAATGACCCCGAAGGTTATGTCCGGTTATTACAGCTTTGTTACGAGTCGGTCAAGAAGATCTCTCCCAACTGCCAAATCATGTTCGGCGGATTGTCCGGAGGAGACTCCCTGCTGGATAAGCAGGGGACCACTTTTCTTGAAAAAGTTCTGGCGGCCGGTGGCTCTGCCTACTTTGATGGCCTGTCTTTCAAACGGCACCACCTGGGTGTGCAAGACTACGCTCAGACAAAGACCCACTTCGGATCAATCGCCGGTATTTTAGCCAATTACGGGCTGGATATCCACCAAATGCCGGTTTTCGTTGAAGCCGCCATGTATGATGGCGATCCAAATGATCCTGTTCCGCATCCATTCAGCCCCAACCTGCCGGTTCAAACTGAGACTGACCAGGCCAGCGGTTTGATAAAAACCTACATTTATGCCATCGCGTTGGGTGTCGACAAAATCTTCTGGAATCTGGTTTACGAGCGCAGTGATTTCGAGCCGGGCCATGCCATCCCCTTCCCTCAAAACCCCTTCAATCATTATGGGTTGATCCACAACCCGACCAATAGTGACGGATTCTCCCACAAGAAACTTGCCTATTACAGCTATAAGAAGATGATCGCCGTTCTTGACGGTAGCGATTGGGCGACCGTTGAGAGCGTCCAAGACTCGGAGAACATTTTCATCTTCAAATTCATGAAGAATGGCAAACCGATCTATACGGCCTGGTGGGACTATTTTCAGGATTCCGCGTACACTCCCGGCGATACCAGAAAAATCATACTTTCAAATCTTGAAGTGCCTTCCGCAAAGGTCATTACCGCGGTTCCGGCCGTTGCCTCCGGCGATCTGGTTTCTGACTATTCGACTGCTTTCAATGAACAGATTATGCCAATCAAGGACGGCGCGCTGACTTTATCGCTTGGAGAAATCCCCGTCTTCATTGAAGCATAAACTGTTCATTGGGTATCTTCGCAGTTAAGAGGATATGGTATCAATCATTTTTACCCAGATGGTCTGACCATCCAAAAACATTCTCCCCCCCAAAATGAAGAGGTCCTACGACCTCTTCATTATCTTAATTTACTCATTGATCAGCAATTTACACCGTTCGACGACACTGAATTTATCATCGCAATCCGCCAACAAATCAGGGTTCAAAAGCAAACCAATCCACCAGGCTCTTATAGGCCGCCTGATATTTCCTGTATTTCTTCTCGTAATATTCCTTCTTGTCGCGGCTCGGAACAATGACGTCGCTCACCGAGATCAGTTTCTGACAGCCCACTTCCACGGAAGGATATAGCCCCGCCCCCACAGCAGCCAGGATGGCCGCCCCGAGTGCGCCGCCCTGGTTAGTGTTGATCTCTTCAATCGCCGTTCCGAAAATATCCGCCAGGATTTGTTTCCACAGTTCACTCTTCGCACCACCGCCAATCACCCGGACATATTCAACCGGTATATGCAAATCCCTCAGGATCTCCAACGAATCCCGCAGCCCAAATCCAACGCCCTCCAAAAGCGCGCGGGTCATTTGGCCCCGGCTCGAGTTGATGTCCAGACCGAGGAAACAGCCTTTGGCATTCGGGTCCGGATAAGGAGTGCGCTCCCCCACTAAATATGGCAGGAAACAGATGTCGCCGCTATCCTGCTCTTCTTCCGCTTCCCGGATAAGTGCATCAAAATCATCCTCATCCTGAGCGTTCTCCACCCACCATTTCAAACAGCTTGCGGCCGAGAGCATCACACCCATTGAGTGATAGTAACCGTTGGCATGGCAAAATGCATGCAGCCGGCAATCCTTATCGACCACAAAATCATGGTGCGCTGCAAAAACCACGCCCGATGTCCCCAGAGTTACAGAAACGATCCCTTCCTCCACCGTCCCGGAGCCAATCGCTCCTGCCGCCTGATCGCCGGCGCCACCCACGACCAAAATCTCTCCCTCAAGGCCCAACTGAGCTTTAGCCTTATCGCTCACTGATCCCGTAACCTCATAGGATTCACAAATCGACGGGAGTTGAGATTTTTCGATGCCCAGGAAATCACAAATCGGCTGAGACCATTGTCTGTTCCGCACATCAAACATCAGCGTCCCGGAGGCGTCGGAGACATCCATGGCATACTCACCGGTCAATTTAAACCGCAGGTAATCCTTCGGTAGGAGGATATGGCGGATTTTTGCAAAGAGGTCAGGCCGGTTTTTCTTCACCCATAACACCTTTGGGGCCGTAAACCCGGTCAGAGCCTTGTTCCCGGTCAGGTCTCGCAACCCATCCTGACCAAACTCAGCGGTTATCTCCTCACATTCCTGTTCCGTCCGCTGGTCACACCACAGAATGGCGGGGAACAAAACGGCATTGTTCTCATCCAGGGCAACCAGGCCGTGCATCTGCCCGCTGAAGCCAATGGCGGCGACCTGATCGGCAGGGATTCGGTATTTTGCGACTATCTCTTTCACGGCGTTAACCGACTGCTGCCACCATTCTTCCGGGTCCTGCTCGGCCCATTTATCGGCAGGGTAATAAACCGGATAGTCTCGCGAGACATCCCCGACCACACGGTCCTGGTCGTCAATCGCCAATACTTTAACGGAGGAAGTTCCCAAGTCAATGCCCAGGTAGAACATCTGGTTGTCCTTTCATTAATTCAGCTTGAAATCTGTGATAAAAAATCCTGGTTGAAGGTATTTAATTTCGCCAGAATTAGGCGTTTCCACCAGGGATCACTTCCAGGTCAATATGATATTGACGGATTTCACCCGGCTCCAAAATGGGAAGGTCGCCCTGGCTTCGCGTCGCCGCGCGCCCATTGATCCCGTCACAATTCGCTGGTTCAACGCCAACAACATAAGCTCCCTCGCCCATCATCTTCCATTCCATCAGGTAAGGCAATGTCTTCGGGTCATAGCGCCATCTCAGGCCAAGTCCCAAGGCAGGGTTGGTGAACTCAATGTTTGCCAGACCTTGTTGATCCGGGGCGGGCTTATGGATAAAAACTTGCTCCTGATATCCGGGGGTAGGATCCTGGAATTGATCCCACTTATCAAAGCCCTGCTTAGCTTCCTCATCCCTCGGTTTGCTCTCCAATACATCCAGATGCAGTCTTGAATCGGCGGTGACCAACGGGAACCCCAGATTGAAATGGTAGAGGATCATATGCGGTGTGGGCTGGAACCCTTCATTTTCAACTTCATCATGAATGGATAAGGTGTTTGAACCCAGTTTGGTTTGCAACGTCCGGCGCAAAACCAAATTTTCAGCAAACAAGGCGGTCTGGCGCATTTCTCCGCTGATCTCGAGGATGTATTCATCCCCATCCCAATAGGAACAGGTATTAAGCTGGCTCGCCGGGGTATTGCTGATTCTGCCGTGTAACCCAAAAATTTCGCCCTCGTCCTCACAAGGTGGGCCAAACTGATCCAACCCACAGGTCACCAGCATGCCTCCCGGATAGGTGCGGAGCCACCCGATGCCATCAGGCTCATAGAAAGTTGGGTTCGCGTCCCCAACGGAGGATCGCCAGGCCAGGGATGTCCCTTTGAAGCTGCAAGCGGTGAGGTCCATGGCCCTATCGCCGTTCACCTGGAACTGGAAGCCCGACCCCGTCCAAACGTCCATTAACCGGCAGCCCCGCCCTTTGCCATCCGTTAATTCCGTCCGACGGATGCCGGCGAGCTGGTCCATGCGACCAACCCGCTGCAACAATTGCTCTTTGGTCCAATGCCGAGAATTCAAGATTGCCATCATCGCTCCAATTCCTGTTTCATGGTGAATATCGTTTTTCGCCCGATTTGGACACAACCATTTTAACCAGTTACTCAAAATAGATCGGATTAGCGATCAATATAGGTTCAGTCTGTTGAGATTCTGGATTTTCTCTCATGACCTCAATCCGAGAAAACCCAGGTTTTTCAATGGAGACATCGCCATGGAAATCTCCCCTGCCGGAGGATGTGCACAGTAAAGCCCTTTGACCGTAGGATACCATCCAGACCTGATCGTCAGCGGCAAGCCGTTCGATATCTATCGATAATTGGACGCCTTTCCTCCATGGGACCGAATCTCCCATAATCCCATCAAAGGTATGCACCTGAATATTCGGGCCTTGCGGAGAGGCCTTAACGAAACAGTGACCCCGCCGTAAAGCCTCCAATATGTCCGCCGGGTTGGCGGAATCCGCATACACGCCCGTGGTGGGTCTGCCCATCATCCGAGTGGATAAATCATTGTGATAATCACTGCCGCCGCAAGCCGTAACGTGTTTTCCGGAAGCGAGCATCCTATGCCAGAGGTCAATGGCTTGTTTGTTTGCAGCACCCATTGGCCCATTCCATACCTCAATACAATCAAAGGACAGGTCTGCCAAATCAAATTGAAAAGGGAAGTATTCCTTGAAGGGGTGATTAATTGTAACAACAGCCCCTTTCTCTTGAATGGAAGCAAATAAGGATTCCGGCCCCTGAAATCCATTGACGAAAATCGGCTCTTCCAGCCGCCCATCGATTCCATAGAAATTCGCGTGCCCGAGGTAATGGCTCCATTCAACCCCGGGAATCAGGGTGAGGTCTTCAAGATTCGGCAACTCAGCCAGGTCTGCCAGGTAGTTGTGATCGGTGAACGCCAGAAAATCCAGTCCAAGCGCTTTGGCGCGCTTGGCCAAATCGAGGTAACTGAACTCGCCATCAGAATTGATCGTATGGGTGTGAAAGTCGCCTAAATATAAACGCCGTTCTTTCATCCTGAACGTCAATTCGATCAGAACTTCAATGGATTCAACCGTAATAGCCTGGACACCGAGCAATAATTGCCAGACGCCGGGAGCAATTTTTCTCCGGCGATACCCCGGCGTCGCATACGCTTCAGATACGATTATTTCCTTCTTGTTCACGCCCGAAGAGCCAACCATTTGCCCCTCCGGGTCCAATAAACACAGATCCAGATTGGCAATTGAATGTGTTTGCGAAAACCAGGCCTTAGGCGTCTCCTGTTTTTCAGATTTGGAACGCGGATAACTTAGCTGAAAACTCAAGCCGGTAACATCGGCGGGGATCTCAAAGGGAACCCACACAACCTGACCGGCCTGGCTTGCCGTTACCGTCTGATTAATCGTTTTCGTCAAGTGCATAAAAACCTGCCCGGCTTTTTCATTAGGATAGAACCACTCTGGAAACGGTTACCATTGACCGACGGCTTTTTCTTTCAGAAAGACCATCAAAACAAGCGCCAGCAACAATAATATAGCGGAGACAATCGCAATGGACTGCCATCCAAAGGCAGCCAGGATATAAGAAGATGCCGTTGGAAAAATAATGACGGAAATCCCAACCGTTATCATCGAGGTTGCCATCACCCGGCCGCGCTCCGTTGGATCCGTCATATCCGTAAAAATGGAGCGGGTCATATTCAAGATTGTTGAAAAAGCCGCGCCCAGCAGGAGCAGGTTTACAAACAGCAGGGGAATTGAATAGGTATTCGGAATGATTATCGCCGAAACCAAACCGAGAAGGGTTGCGATCATCAAGACTTTCTTCCGCCCCAACCGGTCACCCAGCCACCCCGAAGGATAAGCAGCCAGGATCATCCCCATCCCCATCGCGGAGACCATTAACGCGCTGGTGCTCAAATCGTAGCCCTGGCCATGGAGGATAAAGGAAAGATTCGAGATAATGGACATCCGAACCCCCTGGAAACACACCAGAATGCCCATCGATGCGAATATCGGATACAACCTGATCAGATCTCCCAGAGATCTGTTGCGGTTATTTCCGCTATTGTCACCCGGGAGTTTCGATTCGGGATAATATTTGAGCGGGTCACGGGAAATAGCAAGCGGTTCAGGCTGAATCCGCCACATTAACACACCCATCAGAGCGACCAAAATAGCCATGATAATCCAGGGGATGACATTGCCATTCAACCCCAGCTTGTTGACCGTGTCACTCATAATGCCAACCAGATACGTCCCACCCACAACCCCCAGGGAGGTGAAGGTTGTCATAATGCCAAGACCTTCCGCTTTTCTCTCCGGGGGATAAATATCTCCGCCAATTAAATAG
>CAYUSC010000012.1:0-33467 GCA_964447265.1 uncultured Candidatus Brevefilum sp. | reverse complement strand
CCCTGGATGAGATGGTGGACCGGCTGGCGGAAGACCACGCCCATGCCCGGCAACTTGCCAACGGTTTGGCCCAGGTTGAAGGCGTCCGGCTGGATAAAGGGTCACCGAATACCAATATGGTCTATATTGAATTGGACGAGGTCTTGGGCGTCACGGCGGAGACTGTCGGCCAGGCTTTGAAGGAGCTGGGGATTCTGGTGGGAGTCACCGGGCCGCGGCATTTCCGCCTGGTGTGCCATTATTGGATCAAAGATGAAGATATTCCCCGGATCATTGAGGGTTTTCAGAAGGTTTTGAACGCGAACTGAGGTTTCAGTTGGAGAGTAAATCTGGGTTGGACGTTTACCTGATTTTCAGGTGATCTTAACCTGTGCGTTAATGCGCGCATGGGATAATGAGAGCAGCAATCCAATTTACAGGAGAAAAAATGTTAGTTGTCTTATCTGATCTGCACTTATCTGAGGCTCAATCCACGCGGATTGACGACTTAACGTTCAATAAGAACCTGAATGCTGAGATTTACAATTCGTACCTGCATGAAATTAATCAAATTGCCCTTTCCAACCGGATCCAACATGTGGATCTGGTGTTGGCAGGGGACATCTTTGAAATCAACCGGTCGGCGTTTTGGTTTGACGGACCTCACCGGCCTTATATTGACAATCGCGATGTAGAACCTGGCTCTCAAATCGAGGCAAAAATACTACAAATTCTGGACGCTATTGCAGTTGAAGATAAGGTCATGGAGACACTGCAACTTTTCCGGTCAATCCGGGAGGGGTCAGATGTGGATATCCAGCTTCATTACCTGGTTGGCAACCACGATCGGCTGCTGAATGCCACCCCTGAGTTGCGCCGAAAAGCACGGGAACTTTTAGGGGTAGGTGGGGGTGACCTGCCTTTGGACCATCAGTATATTTATCGAGACGGGGCTGGAAAGCCATTCTGTCTGGTGCGTCACGGCCATGAATATGACCCGATGAATTTCTCAGTGGATACCCATGCTCTGGAAGTGATTCCAACCGAGTTCTCAGAGGAAATTTATGGGAACGCCCCTTTGGGGGATATCACCACGATTGAATTCGGTGCCGCTCTGCCGTTTTATTTTGTGGAGCATTATGGAGAGGATCGGATCATCAGCAATCCCATATTGATGGCGCTCTATCAGCGTTTGATGGATTTTGATGATGTCCGGCCGACCTCAGCCTTACTCTCGTATCTTTTCGCCACCCCTGGTGTTCCCAAGAAACAGACCTGGGAATTTATGCAGCCCTGCTTTACGCGGACAATCAACGCCCTTTCGAAGATCGATCTGATCTTCAAGGAAATTGACGAGAACGCCTCGATTAAAAAGAGTCAACGCCTGTTGTTGGAAGGGGTTTTGAATTCGGACCTGTTGAAGAATGGAATGCCTTATTGGACAGTCCGTGAACTGATGAAGCAGGTTTCCAAGAAGATCAAGCTTAACTCGCAGGCTAAATGGGCCAAGCAAGAAGCTTTGATCCAGGATCCTGAAACAGGCTGTCAATGCGTGATTGGTGGACATACGCATATCCCTGAAGTATCATTGTTATCTGCCAGACAGGGTGCTGAGCAATATTACATCAATACCGGCACCTGGCGGAATGTTGTGCCTGCAACCAAGGATTTCAAGGCGTTTGGGAACCTGAATGCAACGACGAAGGTATTGGTTTTTCATCCCAATGAGGTCCCGGCGCCGCAGGGAACAACCAATTGGTCCTTCCAGTACCTTAGCGGTTTTGGGTTAGGCAATCATCGACATTAATAGAATTAAGGCTCAATGACATCAATCCGGTCTCATCTGAAGAAATTATTTTCCAAAAAAGAATTTATTACCGTGGTTTCCGGTTTACCCCGGTCGGGGACTTCCATGATGATGTCCGCCATCAAAGCAGGGGGGATGCCGCTGGTTGTGGATGAGATCAGGCAGGCGGATGACAACAACCCCAAAGGATATTATGAGTTTGAGCGGGTGAAGAAATTACCCAAAGGTGATACCGGCTGGCTGGAAACGGCCCAGGGTAAAGCCGTTAAGATTATCTCTGCCTTACTGGAATATTTGCCGGAAGAATACAATTACCGGGTTATTTTCATGGAACGCGACCTGGGGGAAATTCTTGCTTCTCAACAGCGGATGATGATTCGCAATGGGAAGGACCAAAACTTTTCGGATGAGGATAACCAGCTTTACCAGTCCTTTTTTGACCACCTGGCTGTAATTAATCGCTGGTTGGATGGAAGAAAAGGGATTCAAACGCTCTATGTCAGTTATAATGATATTTTATCGGATCCAATCGCTCAATTTCAGATAGTTGCCGATTTTCTGGACGGCAAAGTGGATCCAGCCGCAATGGCCAAAGTCGTGGACCCGGCGCTTTATCGTGAAAAGTCCAAATAGACCTTTGGCTTGAAAGGTATTATGTCAAAGCCAATTAATAAAAATGTCGTTTTAGTGGTGTTGGATACTCACCGTTTCGATCGGATTGGGGTTTACGGTTATAACCGTCCGACGACGCCCAATCTGGATTCATTTGCCGGGGAAAGCCTGTTCTTCAAACGGGCGGTTGCCCCAGGTCAATGGACGATCCCCTCGCATGCTTCCCTGTTTAGCGGTGAAGCGCCGGCAGTGCATGGCACCGTCCAGGCTGATGATGCCTTGCCCAAAGAGTTTCAAACCCTTGCCAGCCGGCTCTCCGACCAGGGAGTCAGGACGACAGGTTTCTGTAACAACCCATTGGTAGGGGTGCTGCAGAATGGCTTCACCAGAGGCTTTGACCAGTTTTACAACTATTGCGGGATGGTGCCTTCCACCCCTCAAAAGGAAATCGACGACCTGTGGAAGCCTTTCCGCAACCTATGGAGCAAATATACGCAGCTTCTGCGGAAACTCTCCTATCCCATCCAAAATGCATTTGCCCAGCCCAACGAATTCTTTGTGGCAGCGTTACGGCCGCTATTTGTGCCTATTTGGACAAAAGCCGGTAATTTCAAGGGGATGACGGCCCGATCCATCCGGGAGAGTACATCCTTTGTGAAGGAAATTGGCGAGGAACGTAAGGGGGGCAATTTTGTCTTCCTGAACCTGATGGAGACGCACTTACCCTATGCGCCGCCCGACGAATTCGTCCGAAAGTTTGTGCCGTATTTCCATGAAACCCCCGAAGCCCAGCAGTTCATGGGTGGGTTTAACCGGAAAGCCTGGCAGTGGTTGATCCCTCTGGTCGAACCGTTCACTGATCTTGAATCACAAACGCTATCAGATATGTATGATGCCGAGGTGGCTTATCAGGATCATTTATTGGCTCAATTGTTGGAGACCCTGAACACGGATTATCACCGCGAGAACACGATGGTGGTCTTCATGGCCGATCATGGCGAGATGCTGGGTGAGCATGGTTATATGGGTCACGGTTTTGGCGTGCATGAAGAATTGGTCCATGTGCCCTTGTTCATGCGGGTGCCGGGATTGGAAAATCCGCGCCAGGTAGAGACCCGCATTTCCACCACCCGTGTTTTTTATTCCGTGCTGGATTATTTTGGCTTTGAAACCTTATCCATGCCTTACGCTGAAGAGGTGGATGTTGCCAGCCAGAGCCTTTTGGGGATGGTGGATAAAAAAGACAAAGAACAGGCTTGTGCCATTGCCGAGGCTTATGCCCCTGAAAACGCCGTGCAGATCGTCAAGAAACATCACCCCGAACTCACGGAAAAGTATCATCCCGGTGTGGATCAACGGGCGGTCTACCAGGGCGATCAAAAGATGATTGCCGTAGAAGAAATATCAAAGGTTCTTTATGACCTGGCCAGTGATCCCCGTGAGCAAAAGCCTTATCATGATCCTGCTCGAATTGAAGCACTTACAAAGGTGCTGGAAAGTTACCTGGAGCTGGCGATGACCCGCAGTGAAGGCTCGTCTCACCGCAAGATATCCTTGAAGGATGAATTGATCCAGCAGCGTTTGCGAGATTTAGGTTATTTGGAATAAGCTTAGAAGGAGATCGGAATGATCGATCCTATCATTTTTACAATTGAAATTGGTAATTACTCATTTTCACTTTACTGGTACGGCGTGCTGGTGATGTTGGGTGTGGCTGTAGCCACCTGGCTGACAGCGCAGGAATTTAAGCGGCGCGGTGGTGATCCTGAATATGTTTGGGACAGCCTTTTATGGATGATCCCGGCCGGTGTGATCGGATCTCGGCTCTGGTATGTCGCCAACACCACTCTGGGTGGCGATATGCGGTATATCAACAACCCAATTGAGATATTGAATATCAAAGAAGGCGGTCTCCATTTCTTTGGAGCGCTGTTATTTGGTGTGATTGCCTTCCTTCTCTATGCCCGAAAAAACAAAGTGGATGTCTGGTTGATGTTGGACTCTGTTGCTCCGGGACTTTTACTGGGACAGGCTGTGGCCCGACCGGCGAACTTCATTAATCAAGAACTTTACGGCCAGCCGACCACGCTCCCCTGGGGAATTAAGATCGCGGCCCAAAATCGGATTTATCCCTATAACAATCTCACACTCTTCCCCGAAGAGACAACCCGATTCCATCCGACCTTTGCTTATGAAATGGTCTGGAATATTCTGGCCACCGGATTGTTACTTTGGCTGGTCAGGAAATATAAAGATAAGATCAAACCAGGTGTGGCCTTTGGCTTATGGCTGATTCTGGCTGGTGTGGGCAGAAATGTGATTGAATTCTTCCGCCCTGACCAACCCACTTTTCCGGGTACCGCTTTCAGCTATTCACGATTATTCGCCATCCTGATGGCAGTGGCTGGTTTGGTGCTGGTCCTGATCAAGATGGATATCTGGAAGATCAAATCTATCCCCGCCGGTGAGAGTGAATATGTCATTGCCCCACCGCTGGAGGAAGTTATTGCAGCCCGAAAAGCGGAGAAGAAAGCTTCCATTGAGCATGCCGAGGAAGATGCAGAGCAAGATCCACCGCCCGATTCGGAAGAGTAAGACTGGAAATTCCAAACCGCCTGCATCGCAGGCGGTTTTTCATATTTGCATGTGAGAGCGAAACTTGGGTATTATTCATTCTGGCTTTATTTAGAAAATTAAGTAGAGATAGATAGCAGTTTGGTTGTTTGAGTCCTCTCAGGATGAGACTAGTATCCTCACAAATCCCATTTGAAGATTTCTGTTATGATTTTGTCAGAACACACCAACGAACATCCAGGAGAAAAGAATGCTCGCTGAAGTTGGCTCAATCCTTATTGGTTTATCACTATTTGCTGTGGTTTATGCAGCCCCAGCCCTCATTATTGGCCTAAAGAAAAATGATTTTCGTTGGCAAAAGAGCGCTAGAAATGCCATCTACAGCAGCTCGGGATTGCTATTACTCGCGCTGCTTTTGTTGGTCGCGGCTTTTGTCACCGATCAATTTCAACTGAGTTATGTGTATAGCCATTCCAGTTCTACTCTGGACCTGAGCCTGAAGTTATCGGCTGTCTGGGCCGGGCAGGAAGGTTCCTTGCTGCTATGGGCGTTCCTGCAGGTCTTATTCTCGGCCTTAATTGCAAAGAAGCTGACTCGAGAGACCGCCTTGGAGACCTGGGCAACTTTTATCATGAGCCTGACGGCCATCTTCTTCATTGGGATGACACTGATCTTCTCCAATCCCTTCGTCGCCACATCCACCGTTCCTCAGGATGGGCTGGGAATGAATCCCCTGCTGCGGCATCCGGGGATGATTTTTCACCCACCGTTCCTCTATTTGGGCTATGTTGCTCTGGCGGTCCCGTTTGCCTATGCCCTTGCCTCGCTGATTGTGGGTGATGCAGATCTCTGGCCGAAGAAAGCCCGTAACTGGTCATTGATGGCCTGGTTGTTCCTCGGCGTTGGTCTCTTGCTGGGTATGCGCTGGGCCTATGACGTCCTGGGGTGGGGCGGTTATTGGGGATGGGATCCGGTCGAGAACGCCGGGCTGATGCCCTGGCTGACTGCCACGGCTTTACTGCATGGATTGGATATGCAATCGCGCGGGAAGGGTTTTAAGGTCTGGAATGTTATCTCGGCCGTGCTTTCCTTCACGCTGGTTATTTTCGGAACCTTTACGACCCGTTCCGGACTGATCCAGTCGGTGCACGCCTTTAGCGAATCGGTGGTGGGGCCGTACTTCCTGGGGGCCTTGCTGATCGTTCTGTTTGGATCCATCGCGTTGATGATCGTGAAACACAAAGCATTTGGGAAGATGTCTTTCCCAGAGAAGCTCCTTTCAACCGAGGGAGCGTATTTCTTTGCGTTACTCTCCCTGATGCTCATCACGCTGTCAATCATGGTTGGGACGCTGCTGCCCACCTTGACAGGAGGCAGATTTACTGCGCCGGCCGAATGGTTCAACCGGGTGGTGGGTCCACAACTGGGGGTGCTTGTTTTCCTGATGGGGGTAGGCCCGTTGATCGGGAAATTGGCGAGGGGTGCAAAGGAAAGCTATTTGAGGTTGCTCCCTCCCATAATCGGCGCTCTGGCCGGTTTCTCCCTGGCCTGGTGGGGGGGCTTCCGTCTGACCGCTTCGGTGATCGGGCTGACCGTTGCAGGTTTTTCGGGCGGTGCGGCATTGGGCGAGATTGGATTTAATCTTGGAAAGCGGGTCAGACAATCGGGCTGGAGAACCGGTTTACGAAATCTGCCTCTTCTCGGACGGCACGGTTACGGCGCTCACCTGATTCACTTCGGTGTGGTTCTGATGGCGGTTGGTGTGATCGGCACACAGCTATATGAAACTGAACGGCAGTTGACACTGGTTCCCGGTGATTCGATAACTGTGGGTGAGTATACGCTCCTCTATGAAGACCTGGAGCAGGAATCGGCGGACGATCATCTCGACACCCGAGCTTTGATCTCGACCTACAGCGGTTCAGATTATCTGACCACCTTGAAACCCCAACTCAATTATTATCCCGACTATAACCAGACGATGTCATCACCGGCGATCCATTCCTCCTGGCGGGAAGATCTTTATCTGGTGTTGTTCAGTTGGGATGGCGCAGGACAGATCAGCCTGACTGTCATGATCAACCCACTCAGCGCTTTCCTTTGGATTGGAGGGATGGTCGTCCTCCTGGGCGGGATTCTGGCCTGGTGGCCCAGGGAAAATGAGGGCGAACACTCGTCGTCCAAACGTATGGGCGTTGGCGCTCAAATAGGCGCGATTGTGGGGTTGTTGGTGATTATAGTCACCGTATTTGCGCTATGGGGAAATGCGCTCCTTCCGGATGCGGGTTCCGGGCGTCCCTTGCCCGGTGAGACAGCTCCGGCCTTCACTGCAACGGATATCGATGGGAACGAGTTCCGCCTGGCGGATTACCGCGGAAAGATCGTGGTGGTTAATTTCTGGGCCACCTGGTGCCCCCAATGTGATGACGAACTCCCGGAATTTGAGGCGATCTGGCGCGAACTGGGGGATCAGGGTGTTCAGTTTGTGGGCGTGGCGATGGATGACACCTTCTCGGCTGTGAGTGAGGTTGCACAGGCACAGGATATCACCTTCCCGTTAATTGTTGAGGATGAAAGCCTGATCACTTCCGCCTATGGGGTTACGGCAGCGCCTGAGACATTCGTTTTGGATGCAGAGGGCAATGTGGCTTATCTCCATATCGGCGCGGTGGATGCTGATACGTTAATGAGTGAGTTGGCAGAATTGATGAAGGCGGACTGATTATGCATATCGGAACGATATTGGTTGTTTTAGGGCTGTCGTTATTTCTGGCAGCTTATATTGCCAAGCCATTCCAGGCGGATGATGAAGAACTGGAAGCGGTGATTGAAAGCTGCGTGGCGGAAATTCGTCAGGTCGGCCATGATGGAGAAAGTAAGGCGCAATTTTGCACTCAATGCGGGCATAAATTAGGTGAAGATGACCGGTTCTGTGCTCAATGCGGCCAGCCGGTGGGGAAGGATAAATGACAAAACTTCGCTGGATGGTTCTGTTCGTTTTGACTTTTTTGGTCATCACCCCGCTTTCGTCCGCTTCGGCCCAGGAAACCGGCCTGACGATTTACGGCGTCATTGATAACGGCACGCCGGGCGGTTCAGTGCCAGAGAGCCAGCCTGTGTCTTTATTCGTATATACCGACGGAGCGCTCTCCGGGCAATATGATACCACCGCGGACAGTTCCGGGATGTTCACCATTGTGGATATTGATCTGTCAAACGGAGACGAGGTCGTGGCCTTCACGAATTACGCTGGCGCTGTTTATTCCTCTGTGTCCTTCGTATATGGCCCCGAAATTAGTTTGCCATCTCTATCGATCGCAATCTATGAATCAACCGAGGACAGTAGTGATGTCACCATCTCACAACTGACATTCATGCTTAACGCCAGTGATGGGGAGCTTAGGGTCGGGGAATACTATCTCATCAACAACGCGGGGAATAGGACCTGGATTGGTTCAACGAATATCGATCTTGGTTTCAAGACAACGATGGCGTTTTCGCTGCCCTCAGCGGCTGAATCCCTTTGGTTCAGTGGATACGGATTGGATGTCCGATTTTTTACAGTGGAGGGTGGTTTTGTCGATTCCGCACCCGTGGTGCCCGGCGTGCCCTCAGCAGAGATATTTTTTAGTTATGCCTTGCCGTTCGATGGCTCCTATGCGTTGACGAAAACACTCAATCTGCCGGTTGAAAACGTTGAATATCTGATTGCCGAAGGCAGTCAGATCACTTTAGAAGGCGAGGGGATCACCTATAACGACACGATTGAGACGGACACGGGGGCTGCGCTATCCTATATTTCAGCCGAATTTGACGCCAACCAGACTTTAACCTTTCAGGTCGTGGAGCAATCCACAACTGCGATGGGGTCATTTAATGGCCTGGAAATTGGTATTGGATTGGCTGTTCTGGTTATTGCCGGTCTGGGGATTTTCTTCATGATGAAGCGTGGTAAGAACGCGGTACTCCCTGCGTCCGCTGGGCCATTATTGCATGAAATCGCCAATCTGGATGATGCCTATGCCGCCGGTGAGCTTAAGCTGGCTCAATACCATAAGGCACGGAGGGATTTGATTGAGCGGGTAAAGAAGTTGAGATGAAAAGAGAATAGGTGATTCCATTTCAAATAGTTGAAACATATTGAACCCGTGAAATGGAGTGGTGAACAAAAAAGTGGGAATATTAATTCTTCGAAATAATATCTAGGTAAAGCTTTTTCTGATTCTTAGACCTCCAGCTCCATTGGCAATCTTTGGCTGAATCAAACCAGGGATGCATGCTGACGTGGAAACGACTGGCAAATGGCTGGCGGTGTGGAATTTACTATCTCAACCGAAGTAAAAAATCCTCAATTCAGTCACAAGGTATAGAGAATAACTACATTCTAGATAAGGTGCGATTGTGCCTGTTTTCTGGGATTCTCAGGAGTTATCTCGTATTGTTGTTTGTGTAATTCTGATTATGATAGTTATGGGTGGATAGCAACATACTCTGAATTATTCATCATTTTTCTTCGGATTTATCGGGGAGGAAATATGAGCCGCGATCGTTTGTTTAAGAAATTTCCGCCATCCCAGCCCTGTGATTGTGCGATCTGTTTGAGTTATTGCAAGCGTCCAGGGTGGTGGACAGTTCACCAAGCAAGCAGAGTAATCGAGTCAGCTTATTCGGAGCGAATGATGCTGGAACTTTCGCCAGATTTTGGTTTTGGCGTGTTGTCACCGGCGTTTAAGGGCAATGAAAACGAAATCGCTGTGCAGGCTTTTGCCCGGAACGGCTGCACATTTCTTCAGGATAATTTGTGCGAACTTTTTGGGAGCGGGCTGGAACCTTTGGAGTGTCGCTTTACGCATCATGCCAGGCTTGGGATGGGAACAGTCTGTCACCAGGCGCTAGAAGCGGACTGGCGAACCCCCGAAGGCCAACAATTGGTCATTCAATGGTGTGAGAGGAATGACCTTTTCGCGCGATACGGCCTGCAAATCGTGACGGATCAAAAACCGTCAGAAATCAGTCAGGTTTAAATCGGTTTAATCGGCTGCTGACATCATTGGATAAGTCCTGGAGGAATCCATCCATAAAATCTGAGATGTCAAGTTCAGGGTCGCTTATCAGCGGCGTAAGGTCCATTGCGTAGACCATCAATTCGGCCTGATCGGTCTGGTGGGATTGGTAAAAGGTCGCATTGGCGCGCCGGCGTCCGATCCCGGCCCGGTCATACCGTTTGCCACCCGCGACTTGAGAGGGGAAAGCCAAAAGCAAAGCCTCCTGCAGATCTGGGTGGCCGGAGACATCCAGCGCCACTTTCCGATCATCCGGCAGCCAATCCAGCCCGCGCCAGATTTCACACCCATAAAAAGTGATACCCTGCGCGGTCTGTCCCAATTGGCGCAGGGCTTCGATCACGCTGAGCGCCACCGCAACGTGGGTGTCATGTTTATCCGCCAAATTATGGGTATAGATAATCCCGGGCTGGCAGGCCTGTATGATGGACATCAGGTCGCCAATGACATTTTCGCGTCTTGGATATTTCACCTGGGCGCTGGTGTAGTTTAACTGGAATTGGGCGTTATATCGTCCAATATCGGCCGCATGGCGTTGTTCGCCCAACCGCACCTGCCACATTTCTTCATCCGAGAAATCGGCAAATTCACCTGTACGAGGTGAGCCGCGGCCATCCGTGACCGTGACGCCTGTGAAGGATTGATCGTGATGTTCATATCCCGCCAGGATTCCATGGATGGCGAGCATTTCCAGGTCATCCTGATGCGCGCCAATTCCCAGGTGGGTTGTCCGGCCCAAAACGGCGTCGCAGTCCTCACCAGAAGGGATATAACATTCCGCCAGGGGGTTGAGTAATTTAACCATCAGCCTTACCTCCACTTGAATTTTACTCTGTTAAAGAAAAAACCGGTCGTTACGAGGAGATAACGACCGGCAAATTGTAGAACGTCGGCTAATCTAAGTCACGGGTGTTATCCGGGAGGATGTGACCGCGCAGAGCCACGATCAGGTCCCGGCGTTTGAGCGCCCGTTTGCGGTCAATCTCGACCGCACTGGCCTTGTCATCCGCCAGTTTACGCAGGGCTTCGATCCAGGCAGCGCTCTGAATGGGTGTGTGGTGCACCCGCCAGCGTTCAACCTTGATCGCCAGTTGGTCTTCATTGACCAGCTTTTTATGGGAGCGGGTCAAAGTCAGCCCCTGAGATTCGAAGGTGAATTCTTCCTCTTCGAATTCCGGCTGGATTGGGCAGGCGTGCATGCAGGAGCCGCACTTGATGCAGTAATAATCCGCCAGGACCAGCTCACCTTCATCGTTGAGGTGTAAAGCCCGGGTGGGACAGACATCGGCGCAGGCCACGCAGCCTTCCACGCAGCGATCCCGGTGCAGTTCAACGGAGCCTTGCCAGGCTTGCTGAACCTGGAAAGCACCGTCGCTGGCAACTTCGCACTGGCGGCAGCGGATACAATCTTCATAACGAACCGCCATGGTATCTTTTTCAGCATTGTAACTGATGATGTTGGTGGGGCAGTTGTTGATGACGAAATCTTTGAGCTTGAAATCAAAGGCTTCTTTGTTGAAAGATGTGTGACCGCGGACCTCTGGAAAAGCGCCGTATTCCAGTACCGGATTCTCCGGTTCGCCGTTGATCGTCATGGTGATGGCATGTACAGGACAGATTTCCACGCAAATCCCGCACATCACGCAGGCTTCCGGGTCCACGTCCACAGAGGGCTTTACCACCATCCGGCCGTTCACAATCTCGCCATCCTGGTGGGTGAGGGCATCCTTGGGACAGGCCGTCGGCCCCATTTGGCATCCAACGCACCGGTCCAGATCCCAGGTCATCAGGTAGTGCCTGGTGACCATGGGTCGTTCCAGCGTCATTTGGTTTTCAGTTCGATTTTTAATCGTTTTTCCGCGATGACTCATAATTTCTCCAATTAGATATCGTCAGGAAGCTCATGCAGTTCAGCCAGGCTGAATACTGGGCCATCCTTGCAGATATATTTTGAGCCGATATTACAGCGACCGCATTTACCAATCCCGCATTTCATCCGTTTTTCGAGGGAGGTGAAGATCGTTTCGGGGGCGAAGCCCAGTTCCACCAGGACGGGCAGGGTGTACTTGGTCATGATGGGCGGACCGCAGACTATTGCTACAGAATTCACCGGTGAGGGGGCGACTTCCTTGACCACATCGGGAACATAGCCCACATGGTGCAGCCAGCCTTCCTCAGGGACATCGATTGCCTGATGGATCTCGAAATCATCATTTTGATACCAGCTTTGGATGTCATGTTTGTACATGCACAGACCGGAGGAGCGTGCGCCGTAGATCACAACCAGTTGGTCGAAATCAGGTCGGTTTTGGGGGTGCTGGACGTGTTTGGTCAACGCATAGAGGGTGGAGAAGGCACAGCCACCGCCGATGATGACGAGCTTTTTACCCTTCCATGCTTCCAGGGGGAAGCCGTTGCCGAGTGGTCCGCGCATACCAATGGCGTCGCCGGCCTGGAGGGTGTGGATATATTCGGTGAAGGAACCGACCTTTTGAACGGTGAAACGGACGAATTCGCCTTCCCAGGCAGCAGAGGCGATCCCAAAGGGCGCTTCGCCTTTACCGAAGATGGATAGCTGGCAGAATTGACCGGGATTATAGGCCTTGAAGAAAGCTTCGCAATCCGCTTGCTTGTCAAAACTCAGTTCAAACGTTTTTAAGGAGCGGTCCGTGGATTCATAATAGGCCCGCAGGATATGCATGGGGATGGGATCGTAGGGGTTATGATGTTGATGTTCAGGCATTTGCCGGCTCCATTTCCATGGCGTTCGCAGCCCGCAGCATCGCACGGATATCCAACCCAACCGGGCAGTAACGCACACAGCGACCACAGCCCGTGCAGCCGGTCTCGCCAACATGATCCAGCCAGTAGCTGTATTTGTGGCTCAGGCGCTGGCGGGTCCTTTCCTTGCGAGAAGGACGGGGATTGTGACCCGAGGCTTCCAGAGAATAGGTCCTGAACATGCAGGTATCCCAGTTGCGAACCCGTTCGCTGCGTTGGACTTCATCCACAATATCAAAGCAGAAGCAGGTGGGGCAGAGGAAGGTGCAAACACCGCAGCCCAGGCAGGATTCGGAGATCTCTGCCCAGAAGTCGCTGTCGAAATTGGCATCCAGCTTTTCTTTCAGACCTTCGGTCTCAAAGGCGGGAACCATTTCGGCTGTTACGGCTTCCTGAGTTTTTTTGATTTGGATTTGCTGCTCTTTGGATGCTTTTGGCAGGTCAGCGAATAATTTTTCCGCATCGACGGTGAGGACTTCCACGAAATAGGCGTCTTCCGTCTCGGTCAGCAGTGCATCCAGGCCTTTGGTGTTGAAAGGACCACCGCCTACTGTGGTGCAGAAGCAGGTTTGGGGCGGTACATTGCAGCCTAGGCCGATCAGCAGGGTTTCCTTGCGCCGATTGCTCCAATAGGGGTCGGTGTTCTCATCGGTGGCGAAAACGGTATCCAAAAGAGCGGCCGCTGAGGCATCACAGGGATGGATGCCAAAGAGGATCCGGGGTTTGATCTCAAGATTGATGTCTTCCAGCCGATTCAGCCGGCTGTTATACCTGAGCATAACTTCGGTTTGGGGCAGGAAGAGGGACTTGGGTGGGTAGCGGGTATTATGCGGCTCATCCAATGCTAAATCACTGGAACCTAAGGGCAGGAAAGCCGAGAATTGCTTTGCTTTTTGGGGAGCATAGACGTCAAAATCCGCCGACCACTCTTTGAGGACTTTTTCAAGTTGCTTTTTATCAAGAATATATGTCATTGGTTCATCCCTCAAACTACAAAGCGTTTCTTGTCGTCCAGGTTGAACGAAGCAAAAGGCGGTTGGGTTTCACAATCCATACCGGGGACAAATTCATAGTTGTCATAGACATCTTTATTCAATTTATCCGTCAGATAGGTCATCTTGATATCCATCGGGCAAGCCCGTTCACAAGCGCCGCAGCTCGTGCAGCGACCTGTTTGGTGGAAGGCTCGGATCAGGTGCCAGGCCTGCGTGCCGGCGGGGGAGATGTCGCTCTCCGTCCAGCGCGGCGTGGCATGATCCACGAAGCATTCCGTGCAGTAGCACATTGGGCAGGCTTCCCGGCAGGCATAGCAGCGGATACAGCGTTCCGATTCTTCCTTGAACCAGGCATAACGCTCTTCTTTGCTCAGAGCTTCAAATTCCTCAACGGCTTCCCGGATGAGGCCAGGATCGCCTTCGGGGAGGGGCTCGCCAATCAACACATCAGCGCTGACCGGGTTGGGATGGACGCAGCGCAGGCAGGAGTCGTGCAGCAGGCCCTGGCGCTGGAAGGTGTAGGTCTTACCCTTGACTACCAGAGTGACCTGGTCGCCATCTTCGCTGAACTCGGAGACTTCTTCGCCAACTTCAGTAACAATTTTCTTGAGGTCAATTATCCCTTGGCAGGGGACGCCGATCAGGAACAGGTTCTCACGGGGATGCTGGTGTTCGACTACGAGGGCGTTCACGGAGCGGTTTTCACAGCCCCGGACGACAATCCCGATCCGGGTTTCATGGGGATAGCGGGTCAGATAATTGGCAAGATTGTTTTGGCAAAGGCCGTTATATTCCAGTTCCGCCAGCTCATTGACACTCCGGAAGAACGCCGGTTGAGGACGGAGGGGTGATTCTTCACGTTTGAAGCCGATCACCACATCGACGACGCCTTCATCCAGAAGCCTTTTGATTTCTGCAGCGAGTTGTTCTTTGATCTCAGGCATTTTCACCTCGGAAGGCTTCAGTAGAACGTGTGGCAAGGTTCCGGGTTGGGCCAAGTTCGGCGATATCAGCTTCAAAGGCTCTCAGTTCTTTCTGAATGCGACCCAGGTCTTGCAGGTCCAGCCAGACGAAACGAACGCGCTCTTTCTCATAGCCAACGTAATCCAGTAAGTTGGCAAATTCATCCTGCTGGCGCATCGCGCTGAGGTTGCCTTCTTTGAAGTGGCATTTCTCCGGCAGACAGCCGCTGACCATCACGCCATCTGCACCGCCCTGAACGGCATTCAGAACGTGGAGGGTGTTGATCCTGCCCGTGCAGGGCACTTTGACCAAATGCATGGATTTGGGGAGGTCATTCTCCACCCATTGCTGGTCCGGTTCGGAATAGAGGCACCACTGGCACTGGAACAGTACGATTTTGGGTTTGGCTTCCATCAGTTCCTCACCTCCTGGCGCTGCATCCAGCTCCAAAGATCATCGAGGATTTGTTTATCGGTGTTTTGTTTGGGAACGCCGATGGACGTGGAGCGGCAGATCGCCGAGCATACGCCACAGCCCATACACAGGCCCGGATCCACTTCGGCGACCCGGATCATGCCCCGGAAGGGTACTTTTTTCTCGACCAGCGTAATCGCCTGATAGGGGCAGCCCTCGGTGCAAAGACCGCAACCGACACAGGTTTGTTGATCGACTTTTGCCGTCTTGATGGGGGTGACTCGGCCTTCATCCACTGCCATCTTTTTGACTGCGGTGATGACGCCGGAAATGTGAATTTCCTGAGGGCAGGCCGGGTAACAGAGATCGCAGGCCGAACATAGCCAGGTTGTTGGATTGTCAAAGGCTTCCTGTTTCATCTCCAGCATAGCCAGGCGCAACAGGCGGCGGGGATTGTATTCCAGTTCGCCTTTTTGCTGGATCATGCACTTGCTGACGCAGGTCCCGCAGGCATAGCATAGTTCGAGATATTCTCCACCTGGTAAGGCCTTCACCTGGTCGGCAAATGTTTGGACCCCGGTGTCGTGGTTCATTTGGCCTCCAATTGCGTGGTGATGGCTTTGACGAGTTGGTCGGAGAAGACCATGGCTTCTTCAACGCCCGGAACGCCGGGGAAATTCTTCAGGCGTTTGGACATTTCAGGTTTGAGCCGTTCGATCTCTTCGTGGAGATCCTCAGGGGAGATGTTATCCAGGACTTCCTGCATCTCATTCAACACCCGGGCATATTTATCACCTTCAGCCGCACTGATCCATTCGATCCGGAAGCGGCCCTCGGTCATATCCATTTTCTCAAACATCTTTTTCAAACGGGAGGCCCGTTTAGCGCCGACAATTTGACCGGTGATGTAATGGCAGTCCTGGGGATGGCAGCCGGAGTAGAGCACGCCGCCCGCGCCCAACCTGAAAGCTTCATAAATGAAGTCGCTGTCCATCCGGGCGGAGCACATCACTTTCATACCGCGTTCATTCGCCGTGTATTCAAAGTGGCTGGTCCCGGCCAAATCTGCGCCGCCGTAGGAACACCAGTGGCAGCGGAAAGCGAGGATTTTTTCCTCGGGTTTCTCCGCCAGGAGCGCTCGCATCTGTGTCAGAATTTGGGCATCGGTGTAATGCAATTGGGTGATGGCGTCCTCGGGGCATTCTGCCACACAGCCGCCGCAGCCGTGGCATTTGGCGGTGATGATCTCGGCAGCCTTATCACCTTCGAGCTTCACAGCTCCATAAGGACAGGCTCTAACGCAAAGACCACAGGCCCGGCCTTTGGTGGTGGCGGAACAGCGATCCGGCCAGACGACGGCCACAGTTGGTTCGATTTCCCATTCCTCCGAATGAAGAATCCGGCTGGCGCGAGCTGCCGCCGCGGAACCCTGAGCCACACTGCTGGGGATATCTTTCGGTCCCTGGCAGGCACCGGCAAAGAAGATACCGTCGGTGGGGCTGTCCATCGGGCGCAGCTTGGGGTGATATTCCATGAACCAGCCGCCGGGGCTTTGGGCCACATTGAGCACGGAGCTCATGTGGTTTTGGTCCGGTTGGGGAATGGCCGCCTGGTTCAGCATGACCATATCGTATTCTTTTTCGGTTACCAAACCCAAGCCCACGTCTTCCGCATGGACGACGAGGTTATGGGTCACAGGGTCTTCGGTGATGAGGCTTGGCCGGCCCTGGCTGAAATGGATACCCATTTCGCGGGCCCGGTCATAGAACTCTTCGTAGCCCTTGGAAGGTGTGCGGATATCGATGTAATAGATGGTGATATCCACTTCCGGGTGCATCTGCTTGAGCAGCACGGCATTCTTGATCGAATACATGCAGCAGAAATTGGAGCAGGAGGGGTTATAGCGTTTATCCCGGGAGCCGACACAGTTGATAAAGGCCAGCGTCTTGGGAGATTTATGATCGCTGGGACGGATCAGATCACCAGCGGTTGGGCCGGCGGAGTTGTTGAGCCGTTCCATTTCCATGGCGGTGATCACGTTGGGATAGCGGGAATAGCCATATTCATCCATGACGCTGGGATCGAAATGGCCAAAGCCCGTGGCGACGATGATGGCGCCGATCTCCTCTTCCACCAACTTATCTTCCTGGCTGAAATCGATCGCTTCCAAAGCGCCGCAGGCATCCACGCATTTATAGCAATGGATGCAGTTCTCCATATCAATGGAGTAAATTAATGGCACAGACTGGCTCATCGGCACATAGGCCGCTTTGCGGGGGGCCAGATTCATATCGAAATAATTGGGAACCTCAACGGGGCAGGCCTGCGTACAGGCACCGCAGCCATTGCAGCGGTCCGCCCGGACATACTTGGCTTTCTCCCGGAGGGTGACTTTGAAGTTTCCGACAAATCCTTCGACCTTTTCAACTTCGGTGAAGGCTCTCACATCAACTAGGGGCTGGCGCGCCGCGTCAACCATTTTTGGTGCGAGAATTCATATACTACAGTCCATGGTGGGGAAGGTCTTGTTGAGCTGAGCCATGACCCCACCGATTGTCGGTTCCTTTTCTACCAGAATGGTTTTAATCCCCTGTTCCGCCAGGTCCAGGGAGGCGCTGATGCCAGCCACGCCGCCGCCGATAACCATCGCTTTCTGGGTCACCGGTACGTTGATCATGTCCAGTTCGGTCAGGAAGCGGACTTTGGCGATGGCCGAGGCGGTCAGGTCTTTGGCTTTTGCCAGCGCACCTTCGCGGTCATGACCATGGGCCCAGGTGCATTGTTCCCGGATATTGGCCATTTCCATCAGGAAGGGGTTCATTCCCGCTTCGGCAACCGCAGCCCGGAAGGTGGGTTCGTGCATCCTGACGGAGCAGGCTGAGACCACCACACGGTTGAGGTTGTATTTTTTGATGTCTTCCTTGATCAAGCGTTGGCCTGAATCGGCGCAGGCATATAGCGTATCCGTCGCCCGGACCACATCCGGCAGCCCTTCGGCAAATTCCACGACATCCTTGGGTGGGATAACGCCGGCGATGTTGCTGCCGCAATGACAGACATAAACCCCTATGCGGAGTTCTTCATCTTTTGGTGCTTCGTTGGGTTTCTCGCTCATCGAGGATCCTTGGCTTTGGATGGGAAGTTCAGGCTGTCCTTGATCAGGTTGTGCCGTGTTCGCTGGGCACGTTGATCCGGGGTGGTGTATTCCAGAGCGTTTTTCGGACAGATCTTGACGCATTGTGGGCCGTCTTCAACATCTTCACATTGGTTGCAGAATTCGGCCAGCTTGGTCTCATGATTGATTGAGATCGCTCCAAAGTCACAGGCTTCAATGCACCAGGCGCAGCCATCACATTTCTGCGGATCGATCCGGATGATACCGGAAACGGGATCCTGGGTGAGGGCGTCACGGGTGCAGGCTATCACACAGGGGGCGTTCTCGCAGGTGCGGCAGGCGACCGCCGTGATCAGGACTTCATCAACTCTGACGGTGCGGATGCGGCTGCGATAGGAATTGAATTCACCGGTCTTTGTGTAGGAGCAAATGTACTCACATAACTGACATCCAATGCACAGTTCCGGGTCGCAAACGATATACTTGAATTTCGACGTGGATGCTACCATTATTTTCTCTCCTTAGACGCCAATTTCTTCAGCGATATCATCCATACCAAGGTCAACCAGAACTTTCTTGGGGATTAATCCTTCTGGGGTCCAACCCTTGGCCTCATAATAAATCTTCTTCAGGTATTGGAGTTCTTCCTCCGTGACGACATGACCGGCGGAAGGCCCAATGGTCATGGGTTCGTGTTTCCAGCGATAGGGCAGGTCGTCATCCGTTTCCTTCCAACCTTCACGGATGTTGAAAGCTTTCTTGAGGGTATGTGCCCGGACGCCAATTTGATCCACATCATCGAAGTCAAAATTCCAACCGGTGGTGGCGTTGATCAATTTGGCGATCGCCGGCCAAGCGCCAGCCCGATCCGCCTTGCCGGTGAAGCAGCGGCGGATGAACTTGCACATGGGCAGGGTGTCATAGACTGCAGCGTATTCCTCGGAGCGGGAAGCGACCACACCCCGAGTCTCGTCGACCGTGAAGCGGTTGGTTTCACCTTTGATATCGGGATCATAAGCGGCGGAGCGGTTATGGCAGCCACCGCGGGTGCCGACTGCAAGGCCAACAGCGAATGTTTTGAGTGAACGGGCATCGTAACCGGGTAATTCCAGGCCTTTGATGTTCATTGCCCACTTGTGGCTCTCTGTATTGCGTTCTTTGTCGAAGTGTTGCGCGGCTCGTTTGGTGCCTTCGGCCAGGACATCTCCAATCCCTTCCCGGTTTTCGATCATCTGGGCCAGGGTCACGGCTGCGGGGCCGTTTCCAAAGTTGAGTTCCAAGCCCTCCGGCGCACGGTCGCAAATGAAATCTTCCTTTTTCAATACGCCACGTTCATAGCATTCCATGGTGTAGGAGATCGTCACGCCCATTGACATGGCATCCATGCCGGAGCGGTCGGCGACATCCACCAGGCGAATGGCGGCGGTCATGTCATTGATGCCACAGTTGGAACTGACGGCCTGGAGACATTCGTATTCGATGCCCGTCATCGCACCTGCAAAGGGCCCTGTTTTGACCATGGACATCTGTTCGCAGGCAATTGGGCACTGGGCGCAGGCAATCACTTTGACTTTATGATGCTCGTCCAGATATTCGCCACTGACCAATTCAGCAAACTCGAACACACCTTCCTGATAGTTCCGAGTTGGGAGAAGCCCGAGCTTGTTCATGTTGAGCATGTTGGTGGAGGTGCCGTAAATCCGATATTTCTCAGTATCTTTACCCTGGGCCGATTCGGTGATGTCAAACGACATCGAGAGGAGCGTTTGAGGATCGGCAACAGTGACGCCGTTGGTGCCGCGGAAGGAAACTGCCTTGAGTTTTTTGCTGCCCCAGACAGCGCCATGACCCGTGCGGCCAGCCTGGCGACCGTCATTGGTGACATTCCCAAAGCGAACCATGTTCTCGCCGGCGGGTCCAATTGTGGCTGAACGGACCTGGTCATCACCGAATTCTTCTCGGATGGCTTCCTCGGTTTCATAAGTGCCCAGGCCGAGGAGGTGATCCGCAGGAAGGAATTCCACCCGGTCATCATCAATGAAAACGTGAACCCATTTATCGCTGGCGTTGTGGATGACCACGCCATCCCACTGAGCACGTTTCATGGCGATGCACAGCCAGGAACCTGAAAGGCTGTCGCCGATGAAACCGGTTAGCGGGGATTTGGAGGCCAGGCCATATTTACCGCCGACCGGTACCGGGGTGCCGGCGAAAATGCCATTGGCAAAGCACACCGGGTTGCCCGGGTCATAGGCATCGCAGCCGACTTCGATGTTCTCCCAGCAAAGTCGGGTTGCCATGGCGACGCCGCCAATATAAAGCTTGTACCATTCTTCGGGTTTATCTTCGGCCCAATGCGTTCGTTCTTTCAGATCGATGTGCAGGATCTTACCGCTGTAACCATACATTCGAGTTCTCTCCTAGTGACGAAACAAATAACTGAAATGTGGTAGCAAGTGTCAATTTCCCAGTTGATTTAATAAAATGGTTGATATCTTCACTTAGCCTCAATACCAATAAAGTAGTGCCGTATTATATTTATACATACGGCTGTTTAACCTAAATAGTGAGGGATGTAATTATCCACTCTGTACAATATCAACTTTTTATTTCTTTATTTGAATTTATCGAGCCGGGACAATTTTACCACAGGCGCTTGATTCTATTGGAGGGTTACTCGGTTTATCGTCACATCATCCGGACGATACCAACCTGTCTCGGGGAAGATTTGGGCAGTCTGGGTCGTGTAGTCAGGATTCCGGGTGAAAATTGGCTGGGGAGAGCCAAAATAGGATGTCTTGCCGCTGTTTAGGACGATGACGGCATCTGCCAGAAGCGCGGCAAATTCGACATCATGGGTGACGACCAGAATAGCCTTTTTCTGTAGTTTCCAGGATTGAAGCAGTTTCACCAAACGTTGTTTATTCTCATAATCCAAACCGCGGGTTGGTTCATCCAGCAGGATAACCGGAGGATCGTAGACGGTTATGGCGGCCAGAGCGACACGCTGCCTTTCCCCCACGGACAGGTCGCGGGGATATGCGTTTTCCAGATTGTCCAGCCCGACCTTCTTGAGATGATCAAGTATCTCCTGAGAGGACAACTCGAGATTATGGTTTGAAAGAGTCACTTTCAACTCTTCCACAACGGAATCTGAGAAGAGCAAGTCGTTGGGGTTCTGGGGGAGATAAGCGACCTGGCGGATGATGCTGTTAAGGTTTTGATTTACGATGTCCTGACCGTTCACTTCTCTATATCCGGTTGATGGTACCAGACCCAGAATAGCCCTGAGCAATGTGGTTTTGCCCGCGCCATTAGTCCCCATCATGACCAGAACCTCACCCTGGCTGACGGATAGGGAGACTTTGTCCAGGATAGCTTTACCGCTTAAGCTGACGGAGAGGTTGCTAACGCCCAATACCTCGGTGGAATTACTGATCGTTTCAACACAAGTCTCAACTTCGGAAGGTCTCACAATACATTTTGGGAAATCCTGTGGGCGGACTGGCAAAGGAGAAATGCCCAGTTTTTTCCCAATTTGAACGATTGGGGGAACCAGTTCCATCAGGGGGAGGATTTCCTGGGGTGCCCCGGCATGAACGGTGCCATCACCGGGAAGATAAATCAGTTGATCGATGTAAGGTAAAACCCGTTCAAGCCGGTGTTCGGAGATCAGAATAGTCAGGTCCAGTCGGGATTTGAGATCGAGAATATAATGGAGGATTTCTTCGGCACCCTCGGGATCTAGCTGGGAGGTCGGCTCATCCAGAATGAGCAGGCGGGGTTGGGTCACCAGCGCGCTGGCAATCGCGACCCGCTGCTTTTCGCCGCCGGAGAGCGTCGCGATCCTTCTTTTCTGAAGCCCATCCAGGCCCAATGATTTACAGGCTTCATCCACCCGGGATTGCATCTCAGCTCGGGAAAGGTTGGCGCGTTCCAATGAAAAGGCAATCTCATCTTCCACCCGGTCATAAATGAATTGCGATTCCGGTTCCTGAAAGACAAAACTGACCCATTGAGACATTTTCTCCGGCCCCAGCCCAACCGGATTCTTACCAAATACTTCTAGCGCCCCGCTGATTTCACCCCCGGTGAAATGGGGCACCAGGCCGTTCAGACTGCGCAGCAGGGTTGATTTGCCGCTGCCCGATGATCCTGCAACCAGAGTCAGGCTTCCAGCAGGCACCTGCAGGGAGACATCCCGAAGAATGGGAGACCTGGATTGGGGGTAGGAGAAGGATAGGGAGCTAATCGTGATCATAATGAGATGTCAGGAGCAAAGGAATCCCAGGCACCAACCCAAGCAGCCAGCCAGCGATGGAAAGCGAGGGAAAACTCAAGCTTGGATAGGGTGAATAGGATAAGAAATCAATATTTTGACTGAGGATCAGTCCCGCGATAAGCAGGAAGATGAGTCCGAAGAAGATCACGGCAATATAATCGCCTTTTCGCCATTTTGGTTGGTGGAGGTGTACGATGTTGACCTTTTTGGAGAGCGTGAAAAATAATAAGATGATTATCAGCACAGCCACCAGGTAGGAGGACCAGCTGATCCAGGCGGGGTAATTAAAAAGTGATAACAGCCAGCCGGAAAATACCATGAATGTCGCCAGGATTAAGAATATCAGCGGTTTGGATGAATGCTGATCGTCAGTATGGGACTGAAATCCTCGCGAGGTCATGGATTCGGAGAGTTGAACCGCATTTTCCAGACTGGTGACCATCAGAGGGATCAGAATGGGCAACCAATCTGATAGATTCTTCATCGGGTTGCCGCGGATCATCTGGGCTTCTTTGATCTGGGCGGTACGTTCCTGAATCGAGGGGAAAAAGGTCAATGCAATGGTGGCGATCAGTGTCAGGGGATAAAACGCATTGGGGATCAGTCGGGTGATCTGTTCGACCGAAAGAGCTTTGTTGAGGATTGTAAATGTGAGATAGAGGGAACTGATCACCAGGCCATTGATCGTGCCATAGAGCAGGCTTTCCAGCGTGAAATCGCCACCGATCAGGAACCAATCAGCGGGAAGAGAGAATAAGACCGTATTTCCGGAATGGGTGAAGATCAGGTTGATGAGCGAAGAGAGAAAGAGCATTGTCCCGATGAAGCTCAGGTTCTGTCCCAGCCACCGCTTGCGATTGCCGGGTTCGGTCATCCGGACACCAGACGCCAAAAGAAGAGCCAGGATTAAGCCAAGCACGAGTGGATTGCGCGTCGTCAGCAGGATGATGAGGCTGGCCAGAAGCCAGGCGACCCAGGAGAAGGAAACGGTCATTTTGGTTCTCCTTCCGAGAGGATGTGGAAAGAGAAACGTTGGTTGAACCGAACAAAAATATTCAGTACCGGACGGGCCAGGAAGGTGACAATCAGAATGTTACCGATGGCACGGGTGACATCCCAGACCACCGAGGTCGCCAGGTAATAGGTGGCATAGCGGCCGATATTCTCGGCTAATGTGGCTCCCTGAAACCAGGTCTGCCCCGGCGCGCCGCCCAGAAACGGCCAAAACCAGAGGTTCATAATGGCGCCATAGAGCATCCCCCAGATGGCGCTGAAAATTGCCAGAAAGACGATCTCACTCTGTTTTCCGGTAATCCGCAATTTTTTGAAGAGCGGCCGGAGTATCCCCGCGCTCTGACCGACCCAGCCGGCAGTGATCATCTGGCCGGGGAGCCAGGGACCGACTCCGCCTGTGATCAGGCCGGAGATGAGCATGGTCATTGCGCCCATCAGGAAACCTACCCGGCCGCCGAAGAAATAACCAGTCAATATGATCAGGAAGAAGATCGGGCTGAAACCAGCCGGACCCGGAATGGCAGTTTCAAGAAAGCGCAGACCCGCGTTGAGGGCAATCAGGATGCCCAGGAACGCGATCAGTTTGGCATTCAGGATGGTGGCTTGGGCTTCCAGGAGGATGATCAGAACGCAGAGGATGATGATCAAACTGACCATCACGGGAAAAGACGTGCTGGAAAAACCGGCATCCCTGGCTTGCGGCACCACAAAGGGCGCCAGCAAGCTCAGGAATCCCAGAAAGAAGACAAAGCTATTGACGAGCAGGCTTTGAATCCTGGATTTCATCAAAATTTACTTTTTATTTTTCTTCGAGTTGCCCAGGACGACAACCAAAATAACCACCGCTAATCCACCCAGAATGATGAAGGGGATGACGGATAGCGTTTCGCTTTCGGTTGTGTCCGGTGCAGCTTCGGTCTGTTCAACAACCGTTGGTTCAACTTCGCCCGCTGATTCTTCAGTGGCGTCTACGGTGGGTTCGACGGTAATTTCACCAGGTTCAGCAGGCACAAAGCTGGAAACCACATCGTTGTAAAGATCGCTGTAGGCAAGGTTGGGCTCTACGTTGAAATCTTTGAGGAGTTCGCCGGTTTCACAGATGGAACTTAACACTGGCAGAGTATCCGGCGGAAGAGAGGGAAAAACCTCCCAGCTGGTAAAATGCCAGGCTTCGACGGAACCGGGCAGAACGACGGAATCGTTCGCACCGGAATTTTGGAATGTCCATTCCTGTCCGTTCCAGGCCCAGTATGACCAGTAGTTGGTTTCACCGTCGGCATTGGAGATGCCGTTGATGCTGCCAATGAACCCTTCGGAATTGTCATATTCAAATCCGGAGGAATCCAACAAGGTCAGGCCGCTGATCGAATCTTCGCTAAATTGCACGCAGGCTGTCTGGGCTTCCCCTTCACCCGGATCGATAATGATCGCGGCGGTGTTCTCCGCTGCGGTTCCATCGGATTGCAGAATGTAATCCTCACCAAAGAGGGCCAACAGGGCGGAGGCTGTGGACATCACGCTGTCATCGGAATACTCCCAGGAATAGACGAATGAACCGTTGGCTTTCTGGTAGGACATCAGACTGGTCAGAGGATCGCCAGCACTGGTCGTGCGCCAATCGGTCATCGATTCGCCCAGGGCGTTCAATGCCATGACGACATAGGCTGTGGTGGTGGAATCGCCCCAGCCGCCGTCTTCGTTTTGTGTGGTGCGGAAAAAATCGACAGCCGATTCAATAATTGGATCGTCCGGGTCAACGCCCGAAACCAGCAAGGCTTGAACAGCCAAAGCTGTGGTATCGGGCCAGGAGCCAAATCCGTCCGAATATTCCCAGCCGAAGTCATCTTCTTGCAGGCTGATGAGGGTATCCACAACCCCGGCGGGAATTTCCTCGCCCACTGCAAAAAGACCCAGAATGGGCAGGGCCTGGTTCCAGGTATTGCCCGGATCACCAAAAGCCTGTGCGGTTTCATCGTATTGGGAAAGTAATAATTCGGGCAGATTCAACCCATTGAAATCACTGGGGTTTTCACCAACGGCAATCGCGCCCAGAATGGCTTTGCCGATTGCGTCGGGGCCGGATTCGAGATAGGTCTCAAGGTTTGCGTTGAGATAAGTCAATGGCGAGTTGGTCTCAATTTGCAGGGTCTCAGGCTGCCAGCCTGCGGCCCGGACGGCCAGGATGACATCCAGAGTCTGGCCAACGGATTCCCAACCGCCATCGCTGCCTTCCGAAGCAAAAAGGTAATTATAGGCATCACTGGCCTGGACGAGATCGCCCAACATGTAGAGCGGCTGACCGGAAAGACCCAAAAGCGCGTCGGTGGTTGAGTAGGTGTTGGCATAATCGCCGCCAATCGTACCGTTATCCTGTTGAAGAGCGAGGAGGGCAGAATTGGGATTACCGCCTTCCAACTGCCAATTGTCGCTCATTGGAAGGTCGGAGAGCGCTGCAATCGCCTGGAGCATCGCGCCGGTGGTGCTGGCATTAGTGGTTGTATCCCATTCGGATTGCCAACCGCCTTCGTGGTTTTGATTGCTCTGCATATAGTCAATTGCTGCCACCATGACATCGGAATCGATATCATATTCGCCAGTGGCAGCCAGGGCCAGCATGGCATAAGGCGTTGTATCGAGATAGCTGCCAAAACCGTCATTCCAACGACCTTCTTCATCCTGGGCATTGGCCAGCCAGGCTGCGGCTTCCATAGGGACGGGGAAGTTATTGGCTGCCAGGCCCAAAATTGCCCAAATCTGGTCGGTGACGTTATCGGTGGTCGCTGAGCCATAAATACCGGTGTTCGAATCGTATTGTTGATTGAGGAGATAGATCAGATCGGTCGCGGGTTCGCCGAATTGATGCGGATCGGCATTGGCGGCCGCAATAGCAGTCAGCAACTGGCCCGCGCGGGCAACACTGAAACCGGGAGCGTCCGTTTCTTCCTGGTTGACCCAACTTAAGCCTTCGGCAGCCAGGTAATCAATAGGCCGCAGGCCTTCGGCGTTGACCAGACGATCCTGAGAGGTGTCTGTGGCGGCCATCGCCAGGACAGCCCGCAGGGTCACAGCCACGCTGGAGGTTTCATCGAACCAGGGAATGCCGCCATCCGGGTTCATTTGGGTGGATAGATAATCGAATGCCGATTCGATGACTTGTTCCGTGGTGCTTTGGGCTGGAACGGCAGAAACAGGTGCCGCCGTTGCCGAAATGACCGGATTGAATAACAAGCCAAGAATCAAAATGATTGTAAAAACAAAAGACTTAACAGGGGATTTCATGCATCAACTCCTTATAAAATAGAAACGACCTTTCGGAAAAGGTCGTTAAACCAGTTCCGCCCTGTGACGGGCGGAAAGGGAAGTCGGCTGATATTATCAGAGCCGATACCCAACTTTCCTTTCCACGAAGTTCTTGGGTCATAAAGGGCGGGGTATCGGACTTCGCCAAATGGCGTTACCGTTGCGGGACAGTGCTGGACTTTCACCAGCTTCCCCCCTTGTGCACCTTGCATCCGGGCAGTAGGTGCACCCTTTATGGCTTTTCAATTATTGATTTCATTCTAAATGTCGGCGAGCGATTTGTCAATGAAAAAGGCAGCCTGACCATTCAAGCTGCCTTTTGAAGCAATTTAATTATATTTTTGTTTACTGAACCGTGATGGAGATCAGGTCCTTAACATTCAGTTTGCCGGACATATCGGGCATCACCGTGCGCAGGCCGCCATCATCGAAGCCAACGATACAATTGGCGCAAGCCATGATTTCCTCAACGGTCACACCGGCTTCATAGCCATCGGAGGCGGTGAAAGTCACGTCCGTGCCGGAATCGGCGCCGGCATCTGTGAGCAGGGTGGAAAGCAGTACGCCTTCATAGGTGGTGACGTTGCCGTCTTTATCGGTGTAATCCACGGAGGTGGTGCCGAGGGCTTCAAGGCCGCTCTGGGTGTAGGAAGTCTCGTTCACAGTCAGGATTGCGACTTCTTCGGTTACCTGGGCCTGGGGGGTGCAGGCAGCGATCAGGGCGACCAGGACGAACAGGGTTGCGAGTAAAGCAGTTTTTTTCATGGTAATTCCTTTCAAATTAGTTTATTAATGATTAAGGATTGACAGTAATTTCGGTGATCTGGAACACCCAGCGGTTGGCGGGGGTGGTGGGGAAGACCAGGCGGATGGGGCCGGCATCCGGATCAGCTTCGGTGATCCATTCGTCGCCCTGTTTCATAGCCACAATGCCATTGACCGCTTCGTCTCTTGAAATTTCAATGGCGTAGCCATCGGCTGCAATGGCTGTCAGGGTGCTGTAATCTGCGGGTGCGCCGGCTTGTTCCAGCAGGGTTGCCAGGTCAACACCGCTGAAGGAGCGGACCTCGTCCTCACCGCGGGATTTTTCCATGAGGACATCGTCCAGATTGACGAAATCCATGGCAGCCAGGTCGGCATAGGAGAGGGTTAGTGGGGTTGTCACTTCGCCATGAATAACCAGCGTCCAATCAACATCCGGTACATTGCTGCATCCTGAAAGCAGAATGGGGATGATGATCAACAGGAGCCAACCTAAGTTCTTTGTTCTCTTTAACATAATTCTTCCTCCTTATTTTTGGATGAATGTAACAGGTATGAGCATATCGGCGGCGGCAAGGGTGCCGTGGTTGCCGCCATCGGCGGTTGTGTGCATGCCATGATCGGCCATGATGATAATCAAAGTATCGCCAGGTAAAGCGTCAACAATTTCAGCGATGTATTGGTCAACCCGGGTCAGTGCGGCTTCGTATTCGGCTGAGTTTTCACCAAATTCATGGCCCATGTCGTCAATTTCATGGAAGTGGACATAAAGCAGGTCCGGCAAGTCGCTTTGGATTACTTCCAGGGCATTCAGATAGACGTTGTCATCAGAATATCCGTTGGTATCTCGGTCGCCACTCAGGATGATTTCCGCGTTGCGCAGATTGAAGGGCAGGCTGGCGCCTTCAACAGCGACTACTTTGCCGCCGTTATCCGTCACGACATCAAACAGGGTGGTCAGATCCGTTGAGCGATAACCGTAGCCATACACGCCGTTGGATGATGGCAAAGTGCTGGTCAGGAATGCAGCTGAGGCCGTGGTGGTGATGGGTGGATAGACGGATAATCCCAAATGGATTTTTTCCTGGCTGGCAAAGAAGGGCAGTTCCCCGGTCGCGATCATCGATTGCAGTTTGTCATATTGGGTGCCATCGGTGAGGATGATCACCACCTGCTGCGCTGAGGTCGTTAGTTGAGGTTGTCCCTGCATATCCGGCGCGCTGGGCAGGCCGAGGGCGGCCAGGACGGTTGGGCTGATATCCAGGATGGATAACTCAACATTCGCCAGGCGATCGGAAGGTGTCACTTCAATGGATATGGGCTGATAGACAGTCTCGCCGATGGTCAGGGCACCTTCAGGAGAGACGATGGCTTCTTCGGCGATCTCATCCCAAATATAAGTCACCGGATCGTTATCTTTCGAAACCAATGTGATCTGGTCAATGAGCTTATAGCCGCTATCGTAGAGGAATTGACCCAATGGAACCGCCTCGATCTCTTCATCGGAGTTTTCGATATAGAAATCGACATTTTCTCTGGTGATCGTACCAATGGCATTCGCATTTTCATTGATGGCAATCGACCAATTGGATTGGCAGGCTGTCCCGATAAGGAGCAGCAGGACCAGCAGGGGCAGGATGATTTGTTTTCGTGTAGGCATAAGTTAATTCGATTCTATAGCGATGATATCAACAATCCAGGCGCTTCTGCCGCGCTCCGGGAGGACAAGAGTGATGGAGTCGTGATCCATGGCCAGCACTGCGCCTTCTATCTCATCACCGGAAAGCTCATAAGTCTCGCCGTTGCTGTCGGTGATGGTGATGGAAGCAGGGTTGGGGTTATCCAGTAGGGGAGCCAACAAAGCGCCTTCAATCCAATTGGCGGTGGTCGCATGGCTCAGATTACCCTCGTCATCGGCGAGCATCACATCGGTCCCTTCCACGACCACCCGAACGGTCTCGCCGATCAGCAGGCGGCCGATGGATGTTTCAACGCCATCGATAGTCAGAGGTGTATCGACGCCCACCACGACGATCCGGGTGATCCCCTTGAGCCAGGTGGAGGCGTGGAGACTTTGCGAGGCAAACCGGATGCCATCCACATAGGGCATCAACGCTGCGGTGTCGCCTATGTTGTCTGAGGTAATCGTGGTCTGGCCGCCGTCATTGGTAATGAACGTGATCGACTCAAATTCTTCCACGTCGTTTTGGGCCAGGAAATCCAGAACGGTGATAAATGTATCTGCATTTTCCTGATCCGGGAGGACTTCGTTGATTCGGATGAAGGATGGATTCGGGAGGTCTCCGGTCAGATCCACAACAGCATAAAATTGGATGCCTTCCATCTCAACCGCACCATGTTTATCATGGCAGGTCCGGCAGGTGTGCGTTTCAGCGCCATCATGACATTTTGCACACTTGTTCATCAGTGTGCCTTCTTCCCAGAGTGTCGAAAATGAATATTCCTCAATCAGCGCAACCGGCATGGGTTTTGTGATGATCAGGAACAGGACGATCACCGCCAGGGCCAGCCCCAAGGCAATGGCCAGGATGATGATCCAGCGTTTTGATTTCTTCTCCATGGTTGTTATAGCCTTCCTCCGAAATTGAGAATAAGAATGAAAGTGGAAAGGGCTACCAGTAAGATGGTGAACAGGAGGTCCCGATAGGTCAGGACGACACGGTTACGAAAAGTGCGCTTGGAGTATTGACCGAAACCGCGGCCTTCCATGCTGAAGACCAGTTTATCGGCCCGGCGCAGGGCGCTGATCAGCAGTGGAGTCATGAATTGCTGCACGAGCAAAGGGATGCGCTTCAGGTTGCCCTGGTCATAGCGCACACCCCGCACCAATTGCGCCTGATAGATGGTTTGGCCTTCGTCTTCAAGGATTGGCGCCAAGCGCAGGGCGGTGATCAGCATGAACCCGTAACGGTAGGGCAGCCCGGCTTTCATCAGCGAATAAGCCAGGTCCGAAGGGTTGGTGGTCAGGATGAACAAATAGCTCATCAGTACGATGGCAAGAAAACGGCTGCTGAAAAGTAGACCGGAGTCGATCCCGTTTTGGGAGATGGTAAACAGGGAGATGCCAGGATCCCAAAGGACAACTCCGGTCTTTTCGAAGAGAATATAAACAAAGAAAAGGAAAATTCCGGTGAAGAAGACCAGCCGGAAACCGCGAACTTTCCAGATTTGAGGGCAGAGAATGATCAGTGCTATCAACGCGAGGATCGCCAGAAGCAGAGTCAGTAGCCCCTGTGTGACAATCAGCACCAGAGCGGAGAGCAGTAACAGCCAGATCAATTTATCCAAGGGATAAAGCTGGTGAAAGAAACTGGCGCCCGGTTGGAAGGTCAGCTTACGCAATTTGACCTCCGGCGAGTGCGCAGGGTGTGAAAGCTGAATAACCCCGGGATAGGATCTCGGCGAAAGCGGGATTGGTTGGCCCATCTACCCGGATTTCGCCCTGATCCATGAAGATCACACGATCACAATAGCGGCTGGTCAGATCGGGGTGATGATTGACTAGTAAGACAGTGTTTCCCCGGTCACAATATTCTCTCAGCAAGCTCATCCAGATCGAAGCGTTTTCCATATCCTGCCCAATCAACATCTCATCAATCAGGAGGAGCTGCGGGTCATGCAGGATGCTGCCGATCAGGTTAAGCCGGCGTTTTTCGCCATAACTCAGGCTTTGGGGGTGGCGTTCCAATTCGGCCACCAGTCCCAGCCTTGCCAGCCAGGACATCGCCTCGGCCTCTTTCAAAGCGGACAAGAGGCCGAGGTTTACCAATGTGAAAAGGGCTTCCTCCCGAATGGAAGCTGTAAAAAGCTGGTGGTCGGGGTTTTGAAAAATAAATCCTATCTGACGCACCAGATCGGATGTCTTAAGTTTGGTTTGGTCACGCCCAAAGCTTGTTATTGATCCATTTGTGGGTTGAATTAGCCCCATAAGGGTCAGGAGCAGGCTGGTCTTCCCGCTGCCGTTGGGTCCCATCAGGCTGATGAATTCACCGGGGAAAAGGTCAGAGGAAATTTCCTTGAGGATTGTTTTATCGCCTAGGATCAAATCAACAGAGGATAGCGAAACGAACGGTTTTTCATCCGTTACTACCTTGGAATAGGGGCGTTCCATAGGCATGGAATCTATCTCGGCCCCCAACTCGCTCAGGAATGTGAGCACGGATTCTTCACCCTTGATCCTGCCGTTTTCCATGACGATGACCCGGGGATTCAGATCCGCGATCTGCAGGAGTTTGTGCTCGATGATGATAATGGTCAGGCCTTGTTGTTGAGCCAAGTGATGCAGGGTCTCGAAAATCAGACGGGTGGCGTTCGGGTCGAGGTTGGAGGTCGGTTCGTCCAAAATGAGTACATCCGGCGAGAGTGCCAACATGGAAGCGATGGCCACTTTTTGTTTCTCACCCCCGGAGAGAGTCGAAAGGTCACGCTCCAGCAGAGCCATTCCATCAACCACGGATAAAACAGAGAGGATCGTTGCTTCTATGTCAGCGGGGGAAACCTGCCGGTTTTCCAGTCCAAACGCGATCTCGTCCTTGACCGTCAGAGTGCAGAACTGGTCTTCGGGGTTTTGTTGGACATAAGCCACCCGTTCGCTGGCTGCATAGAGCGGCACCTGGGCCATATCGGTTTCGTTGACCCAAATTTCCCCACCAAAATGAACGATTTCGTCCTGAAACAGGAAGCCGGCGAGGGCTTTCGCAAGGGTGGATTTGCCGCATCCGGATTTTCCCGTGATGACCAGGAACTGACCTCGGTCAGCCTGCAAATTAATGCTTTCCAGGGCAGGTGTTTGCCTGCCCGGATAGGTGTAGGAAAAATCGCGGACTTCGATAAAGGTCATTTGTTATTCAATGTCAATCTGGGTTATCGGGAACAACAATACATCGCCGGACATTTTAGCCAGCGCATAGGAAATGCTGTCCTCACCGATCACCGTGAAGAGGCGGATGTCATCGTTCTGGTCGATCTCGTCCCAACTCAGGGTGATGCCCTCATCGGCATTGCTGAATTGGATTTCACCGGGCGCTCCCCCAGGGAAAGCTGCCGAAATGATCTTCCAAACCGCGACACCCTGGAGCTTCTGGGTGCCATCCGGAAGGGCGATCTGGGTGCTGTCCATATCGAGAAGCCAATCATCCGAAACGAAAATATATTCGCTGCCATCGGCATTCCGGAAGATGAGTTGATCGGAGACGATCACCGTCAGCCGGGCAACGCCGCGAATCCAGGCTTTGCTGCTTTCCGGGCCAACCACATCATAAGTGGCATTCTTCCCGGAGCCGCTTTGCACGATCATGATATTGTCGTTGCTGTTCAGTTCATCAAAGCTGAGCAGGAAGGCGTAGCCATCCGTGGCTTCAATCAAAAGGGTGTCGGCATTTGCATCAGGTCCGGCAGCGTCAACGATAGCCCGGAGGGGGTAACCGGTATATTCCGTCAGGACGCCCTTATATTCCATTTGGCGGGAGACCTGCTCAATCGGGATATCGCTATCCGGGAAGCCATAGGCGGAAGTAACTGTTCCATTGACCGGGAGTTGTTCCGGTCCCTGCAACTGAATTTTCAGGAAGACTGCCAACAGAATGGCAATCACAAATACACCGGCCAGGAGATACCAGCCGATTTTTCGGTTCTTCTGGGTGGGTTGCTCGATCCGAACCACGCCGGCTTTCGCCAGGGACTTGATCAGAAGGGAGGGAATTACACCGGCGAATACACAGCCGGAGGCGAAAGCCACTACAAACAGAAGGGCAATTGCCGAGGCTGCCAGAATGTTGGAGGGCAG
>CAYUSC010000011.1:17884-33910 GCA_964447265.1 uncultured Candidatus Brevefilum sp. | reverse complement strand
GGCATATCGCGGCTGGCGACGACGTCAATCCCGGTGCCGAGGGCATCGGCCAGGACGACCTGATTGATCTTCACCGGGGCGGGCAATTCCACGGTGCGTAATGCCCGGGCCAGTTCGGGAATCATGTGCTTGGGGAAGGCTTTTTGGGTATAGACGGGCACCAGCGGGTGCAGCCCGCCATCCACCCGGACGGTGGAGGCCACCATCCGGCGGGGGTCCTGCAGTTCACAGATCGCATATTCCTCGCCGCGTTTGCAGCCATCCAGCACTTCCAGCACCTGTTTACCTTCGTGTTTCACCCGCAAAGTGCAGCCCTTTGGGCAGGTCACGCAGATGATCTCACTGATCTCAGCCATATTTCAATCCTTTGTTACAGATAAATCCCATTAACGCGGGCGGACGTTGACGGTTAACGAGGTCGCTTTTTGAACGGCCTCATAGGCTTTTGGTTGAATCGCCAGCGTGATGATCTCACCGGGACGGGCATAAGGCTCGCCCTTCTTGGCGACGATCTCGCCGTTCTGGTCTTCCACGGTCACCAGCACGCGCTCTTCCAGTGGGGTGATGGCGCGCATCTGCAGGCGGACCTGCTCCTCGGCCAGATGGTTCTTGTCGAGCTTGTGGGGCACCACATAGCGGATGTTCTCACCCGCTTTGAGGGGTATCTCCTCGCCCGTCACCACTGTTTCTGATAAAGCGTATTGCGCCGCGCCCTTTCCGGCAGTATACCCGGCCTCGGTCACCCAGTCCACCAGGTCGTAAACATGCACCACATTACCGGCGGCGAAGATGCCGGGCACATTGGTCATGAAGCGGTCATCCACAAAAGGCCCGTTGGTGATTGGGTCCAGCAGCACGCCGGCTTTCTTGGAGAGTTCGTTCTCCGGGATCAGACCGACCGAGAGCAGCAGGGTGTCGCAAGGGATGATCTCTTTGGTGCCCGGGACAGGCTGCCACTTCTCATCCACCGTGACGGCTTCAATGGCTTCCACCCGGTCACGGCCGATGATCCGGTTGACCGTGCGGTGTTTCTGGAGGGTGATGCCGTAATCCAACAGGCACTGGACATAGTTACGAGTCAGACCGGTCAGGTAGGGCTGGATTTCCAGAACGCGTTCCACTTCAGCGCCTTCAATCGTCAGGCGGCGGGCCATGATCATGCCGATATCTCCGGAGCCGAGAATCACGAACTTATTCCCCGGCATGTGCCCTTCCACGTTGACGAAGCGCTGGGCGGTGCCGGCCGTGTAGACCCCGGCTGGGCGGGCGCCCGGCAGCAGAATCTGCGCCCGGGTGCGTTCCCGACAGCCCATTGCCAGAACGATGGCTTTGGCCTGCAGATCCAGATAACCCAGGTCCTTATTGATGGCGAAGATCTCCAGCTTGGGAGTGATATCCAGCACCATTGTATCCATCAGGGTTTCAACCTGGTGGTCTCTGACTTTGTCAATGTAATATTGCGCGTAGGTCGGGCCGGGCATATCTTCATTGAAGAGCTGCAGCCCGAAGCCGTTATGGATGCACTGCAGCAGGATGCCGCCCAGTTCAATATCCCGTTCAATGATCAGGACATCATCCGCGCCATTTTCCTTGGCTGCAATCGCTGCCGCCAGACCGCCGGGACCACTGCCAATGACGATGACATCGAAGTTCGTTTTCATATCAGGTCCTCCACGACGATGTGATCCTGCTGGACATCTTTGGTGCGGCGGTAGAGCAGGGGGGAGCCGTCCCCTTTCTTGGTGACCTCTTCCGGGGCGACCCCCAGCTCTTCGGCGAGGATATGGACCACGCGGGGCATGTCAAAACCGCCCTGGCAGCGCCCGGTCCCCAGCCAGGTGCGCCGTTTGATGGCGTCATAATTTGTGGCGGGGATGGGAGAATGAATGGCGGCCCGAATTTCGCCTTCGGTAACCGTCTCACAGCGGCAGACGATTCGGCCATAAGCGGGTTCTTTGGCGACTAATTCCGACTGCTGGTGCTTATTCAGATGCCGGAAGACCGGAGGAGCCTCACGAACGGGGTTCCAATCGGGTTTCTCGACCAGGTTTTCCCCCGCTTCTTTTAGTAGTTCGACCACCATAACGGCAATCGCCGGGGAGGCCGTGAATCCGGGGGATTCGATCCCGCCCAGGTTCACCAGTCCTTTCACTTCCCTGGGAATTTCAATGAGGAAGTCCTGGTGGTAGTCAATTTCAGGGTTGGGCGAAGCGGCATTGCCTGTCGCCCGCAACCCGGCAAATTCAGCGATGATGTGTTTGCGGTTCACACTCGGAACCAGTTTCTTCCCACCGGACCAGATCTCCTCCACGCCTTCGCGGGTCATGTCCTTGTCGGTCTTATCCTCCACAAAGTTGGCATTGGGACCAACAATCACATTGCCGTGCAGGGTTGAAGCCACCAAAATACCCTTGCCCTTGTTGGAGGGAGCCGGGAAGAGGATCGTGTTTTGGGAGAGCTGAAATTCGGCCTTATCCAGGATCAGATATTCCCCGCGGCGGGGGCGGATCACGAAATCAGGTCGGACGCCGGCTTTGTGCATCACCTCGTCGGCATACAGACCCGCGGCGTTGACCACCCAGCGGCATTCAAAATCGCCCTGGTTGGTGTGGATGCCGGTGATCGTATTCCCGTCCATGAGGAAATCTTCGAAAGCGGTGTTGAGCATCACAGTGACGCCGTTCATCACCGCGTTTTCGGCTGCCGCCACGGTGGCTGTGAAAGGATCGCTGATCCCGCCGGTGGGGGCCCAGAGGGCGCCAATCGTATCCGGCCGGATGAGGGGCTCGCGCCGGCGCATTTCCTCACCGGAGATGATCTCCAGACCAGGGACGCCGTTCTGTTTGCCGCGTTCCAGCAGGGTCTCGAGCATGGCCAGGTCCTCGTCAGTGACGGCGACGACATAATCGCCGCAGCGTTCGTAGGGGATCCCCAGTTCTTTGGAAACCTGTGGCCACATCTCAACCCCCCTGACGTTGGTGAGGGCTTTATTGGAGCCGGGCAAGGCGTCATAACCAGCATGGACGGCCGCAGAGTTGGCTGAGCTGGTGCCCATGCCCACGTCGCTGTCCTTGTCGATCATGAGGATCTTGAGGTCATATTTGGATAGAAAACGGCCCACCATGCTGCCAATGATGCCGGCGCCGATGATGATGACGTCGTAGGATTGAGACATTCATGCCTCCGTCGAGATTCTATATGTTGATATGCAACAAAGAATTATACCTGTGATTGCCGGGGCGTATTTGGCTCACAGTCTCGCTAGTTGGGTTGTTCGGTCAGAAAATTTAGTCTTCTTCCACCCAATCCAGGGTCCGGCTGACAGCTTTTTTCCACTCACGATATTTTGTGTCATAAAGCGGACTGGTGGCATCCGGTTCCCAGGTTTTATCTTTGATCCAGTTGGCGCGCATTTCATCCTTGTTTTTCCAGAATTTGACGGCCAGACCGGCCGCGTAAGCCGCACCCAGGGCTGTGGTTTCGGCGACTTTTGGCCGGATGACCGGCACCTGCAGCACATCTGCCTGAATTTGCATCAGCAGGTCATTGGCAACCATGCCGCCATCCACTTTAAGCGTGGTCAGGTTAACGCCCGAGTCGGTTTTCATGACGTCAAAGACTTCCCGCGTCTGGAAAGCGGTCGCTTCCAGCGTGGCGCGGGCGATGTGGCCGCGGTTGATGAAACGGGTCATGCCCACAATTGCGCCGCGGGCATCGGAACGCCAATAGGGGGCGAACAGGCCGGAAAAAGCGGGCACAAAATAAATCCCGCCATTATCCTCAACCGTTTTGGCAAGTTCTTCCACATCGGAGGATTTCTCGATCAGGCCGAGGTTGTCGCGCAGCCATTGGACCAACGCGCCGGTGATCGCAATCGAGCCTTCCAGGGCATAGACCGGTTTTTCGCCTTCAAATTGATAGCATAATGTTGTTAAAAGGCCGTTTTTAGAGAATACCGGCTCATTCCCGGTATTGAGGATGGTAAAGCATCCGGTGCCATAGGTGTTTTTCGCCTCGCCGGGATTAAAGCAGGTTTGCCCGACCGTTGCAGCCTGTTGGTCGCCCAAATCACCGGCAACCGGGATAACCCCCTTGAGCGGGCCGTTCATTTTGGTGTAACCGTAGATTTGGGAAGAGGGACGAATTTCCGGGAGCATTTGAACGGGTATGCCCATGATCTGGCAGATTTCTTTGTCCCAGGTGAGGGTCTTCAGGTCCATCAGCATCGTCCGGCTGGCATTGGTTACATCGGTTATGTGCAGGCCGCCTTCAACGCCGCCGGTGAGGTTCCAAATGATCCAGGTGTCGATATTACCGAAGAGGGCTCTTCCCTGCTCTGCGGCTTCCCGCACGCCCTCCACGTTGTCGAGGATCCAGCGGATTTTTGGGCCGGAAAAATAGGTCGCGAGCGGCAGCCCAACCCGTTCCTGAAAACGGTTTGTACCGATAGCGCCAGCCAGTTCCGTGCAAATCCGATTAGTCCGGGTATCCTGCCAAACGATCGCGTTGTAAAAGGGCTGGCCGGTTTCCCGGTCCCAGACGAGGGTGGTTTCTCGTTGATTGGTCACGCCAACCGCTGCGATGTCGGCGGCTGTGGCGTCCACCTGTGACATGGCGGCTTTGATGACATCCTGACACCGATCCCAAATCTCAAGCGGGTCATGTTCCACCCAGCCCGGTTTGGGAAAGATTTGCTCATGTTCCATCTGGTGGGTGCTGACAATTTCGCCGCTGTGATTGAATAAGATACACCGCGTACTGGTTGTCCCCTGGTCAATCGAGGCTACGTATTTATTCATGCTGGTTCCCTTAACTGGTTTCGAGGCTCAAAGTGTTTTGGTTTAACCACTATTATAAAGGCAGTCCGTAAGGACGAGCCGTTTGTTCCATTAAGTTAAGAGAATTTTTTGGGTGAAAATCTAAGGCGCCAGGGTCAGGGGGAGGCTGTCCAGGATGACATTGGCTGCGTAATCATCCATGGACTGGCGGATCACCAGGCGCACATCCCGGGCTGTGTTGATAAAGCCGTAACTGAGGGTGATCTCAAAGGCGATGGTTTCACCGGGCTGGTCCACGGCAAGCTGAGCGGAGCCGATCTGTCCCCCACTGTCGGTGATCAATTCGAAATAGACGGGGCGGTTCGTGACCGGGGTGAGGGTGCCTTTCACGGTGAACTGGCCACCGCTGAGGGAGGCGTTGGGCTCCGGGGAGGTGATATCCAGCCACTGACCGGAAGCGGGGTTGGGCTGGACCTGCATCTCACCGCTGTCATCCAGAAAGACCAGAACGGAACGCTGGGCCAGGGGACGGTGGTACATGTCCTGGGTGGCGAGGGTCAGCAACCCCTCTAGCCCCGGATGAGAGATTTCAAAGAGCATCTGGGAATCCAGGGTGATTTCCTCACCCTCCGCGGCATCCACACGGAGCAGCTGCCGGGACAGTACCTGTCCATATTCGTCCATCAGCGTGATCCGGATCAGGCCATCCGCGCCGGGCTTGAGAACGGCGGAAACCGCGATCGGTGAAGCGACCGTGGAGCCTTCTCCGGGTGTGAGGATCGTCATGGAAGGGGAAGGCGCGGCGAATGAAGCCCGCGGCAGGAGCAGGGACAGGCTGAGGAGGATGAACAGGATAAAAATGCTTCGATGTTTCAAGAGCATGCCGCTATTATACAGAGGGTTAGTTTAAGCCTGGTAAAGTGACAGAAGGGGTTTTTATAAACAGAGGCGACCCATCAGGTCGCCTCTGTGGTTCATAGAGCGAGGCGGTTAGAGATTGTAGATCTCGCCGTACTTGGTCTTGAGGTATTTGATGTAGGGTTCCGGGGTGATCTTGCTGCCGGTCGCCTTCATCATCAGCTCCTGCGGTTCATACTTCGAGCCGTATTGGTGGATGTGCTCACGCATCCAGCCCAGGATCGTGTCGAATTTACCCTGAGCGATCTCATCCGGGATATTGGGGTTTTCCGCCACCATCTTATCCCACAACTGGACGGAAGCCAGGTTGCCGAGGGCATAGGTCGAGAAGTAACCGATCATACCGCCGGACCAATGGACATCCTGCAAAACGCCTTCTGCATCGTTCCTGGGAGTGATGCCGAGATAATCCTGCATCTTGGCGTTCCAGATCTCGGGCAGGTCGGCGACCTGCATGGCGCCTTCCATCAGGCCCATTTCGATCTCGAGACGCAACATCACATGCATATTGTAGGTGGCTTCGTCAGCTTCCACCCGGACCATGGAGGGTTCCACCTTGTTGATGCCGCGGTAGAAATCGGCCATGGAGACATTTCCGAGGATCTCCGGGAAGAGCATCTGGGCGCTCGGGTAGAAGAAGGACCAGAATTCCTTGCTCCGGCCGACCAGGTTCTCCCATAATCGGGATTGAGATTCGTGAATGGCAAGCGAGGCCGCGCCGCTGAGGGGGTGCCGATTGTATTTGGCGGCAACGCCCTGACCATACATGGCATGCCCGGCTTCGTGCATCGTGCTAAAGAGCGCCGATCCGCCATCGTCATCCAGATAGCGGGTGGTGATGCGGACATCGCCCTGGCCGAATTCGGTGGTGAAGGGATGGGCGGTGAGGTCCAGCCGGCCGCGGTTCCAATCGAAGCCAAAGCGGCTGATCACATAACGACCGAGGAGTTCCTGATACTCCGATTTATAGTGCTTCTTGATGAAAGAGTTATCCGGTTGCTCCTTTTCGGCAATCGCCTGCAGCAATTCCACCTGTTGGGGGCGCAGTTTGTCGAAAATTGCTTTGACATCTGCTGTCTTCATGCCGGGTTCAAAATCATCCAGCAACGCGTCATAGATATGATCATAGGGCTGGAAGAGCTTGGCATATCCGATGCGCAGATCAACGATTTTTTGCAGATAAGGCTGGAAGATCGAGAAGTCGGATTTTGTCCGGGCTTCGACCCAGGCTTCATGGGCGCCGGTGGTCACCTGGATGAATTCCATCAGCATCGGTAGAGGAACCTTGGTCTGTTTTTCATAGGCCTTCTTGAACACTTTGACCGAACGGGCTTCGTCGGTGTCAGCGTTCAGGTCGCCCACTTCCGCTTCCAGGTCCGCAAGCAGTTTACCGACCTCATCGGAGGTGAACTTTTCGTGCATCAGGCGGCCGATCAGGGCGGATTGCGTTCCGCGTTCTTCGGAGCCGCCGCGGGGCATATAAACCTGCTGATCCCAGCCCATCAGGGCATTGATATGGCCGAGGTCGTCCAGTTCGGCAGCCAGGTCAACCAGTTGCTGCATTTTTTCAGAATATTTTTTATTTTCAGTCATTGGCTATCCTTGTCTATGGGTCTAATTCGGCGCTGGAATGGGGCGATCAGGCCACCCGCCAGCGTAAGGGTTCATCATCCAACCCGGCGATCACTTCTTCGAGGATATCGTGACCAGCCCTGAGTTGGGCTTCTTTGGTCTGGGCGCCGATGTGGGGCGTGCCGACGACTGATGGGTGTTTCGCCAGAGCGGAATCGACCGGGGGCTCGGTCTCATAGACATCGAGCGCCGTACCGGCAACCTTGCCGCTTTCGAGGGCTTCCAGCAAGGCGGCTTCTTCGATCACGCCGCCGCGGGCTGCACAGATGATCTGGACGCCGGGTTTCATCTTGGCGAAAGCTTCCGCATTCAGCAGGTAATGGGTGGCGGGCATGTGGGGAATATGCAGGGTGATCAGATCCGCCTGAGCCAGCAGGGTGTCCAAGTCAACGGGAGTGGCTCCGGCAGCCTTGATTTCCGCCGCGGGGCGGATGGGATCATAGGCAAGGACTTTCATATCGAAAGCCGCTGCGCGTTTGCCGACGGCTTCGCCGATATGCCCGTAACCGATCACACCCAGAGTCTTCTGGAAAAGTTCCGTACCGTTCAGTTCTTTCTTCAGCCATTGACCGGCTTTCATTCCGGCATCCGCTTTGGCGATGCTGCGGATCATGCTGAGCATCAACCCCAGGGTCAGTTCAGCGACGGAGACGGTGGTGGCGATGGGTGCATTGACCACGATCACGCCGTGGTTTTTAGCGGCCTGGAGGTCAATATTGTCCACACCGACGCCCATCCGGCCGACCACTTTCAGTTTTTTGCCAGCCGCGAGCACTTCTTCGGTGACCTTGGTGCGGCCGCGAACGATCAGCGCATCATATTCGCCGATCACTTCCAGCAGGTCCTCAGCCGAGATGCCTTTCTTATCGACCAGTTCAGCTTTGGCAAGCAGGGCATCATCCGAAATTTTGGCTAATCCATCCGTGAGTAAAATCTTCCATTGCATGAGTTTAAAACTCCTCCACAAGTGAGATATTTGGTGAGTATTTTTCAATTTTACCGCAGATTGACCGTTTGTCCCCTGGGGGAAACTGAATCATCCGGGTTAATCTTGAGAATATTAAGGCTGGGATATAAAAAATTGAAGTTTGGGCAAGATTATTAAAGCCCAGGGATTAAAACCAGCGTGGACTTAGTCTTTCCTGCGTAATTCGCGCCCATCCCCTTTGCGGATGGTGATCCCCCGGGCATCCAGGTCTTCCAGGACGGCCACGGCATATTTTCGGCTGGTTTGGAAGCGGTCGCGCAGTTCGGCCAGGGTCACGCTGCCGTTCCGCCTGATAATCTCAACCACGGCATCCTGCATTTCCTTCAGGATTTCCGGCTGGAGCAGGACATCCTCTCCCAGTTGGACCAATCGCCCTGTTTGAACCAGTACAGTTACCAGGTCTTCCCCGGCGATATCCTGGCTTTCCTTGACCGAAGGCGGGGTATAAGGATGGGCGGTAAATTCGCGCAGCAGGGAATCAACTTTGGCTCGTTGAGCCTCAGTGAGCTGGATGGTGTGACCCGTGGTTCGGACGAAGGCATTCTCCGCAACAATTTCACCTTTTACCGAGAGTTGGGCCACCAACGCGTCAAAGATCTCCGCCGGCAGGGTGATCCCGGTGCGCAGACGCTCTCTGGGCATGCCAGGCTGCAAGGGGTTCTGCTGATGAAAGGCTTCCAGGGAGTGGAGCAGGTCATCCTGCAATCTGATTAATTGTTCGGTGGGGATCAGCAGGTTCTTCCCATTGAGGGCCGTCAGGTCGCCGCTGGCCAGCAGGGCTTCGATGGCGGCCTGGGCCAGGTCGGGTTCCAGACCGGCGATCTCAACCAGTTTGCTCCGGCTGACCGTACCGGATTGCCGGGCGGATTGCATCAGGATTTCCTCAGGTGTGCCCACCATCATCTGCGCCAGTTCTTCGAGCTTGGTTTCGTTGAACCGTTTATGCCGGCGTTTGGGGTGGGGGTCCACCACCTGGCCGCCGCCGATGGTCTCAGCCGGGGAGGGACGGCGCAGGATGAAACGGTCCTGTCGGAGGGCCACCACCGGATGCTCCAGCATCAACTGCAGGAAGCCTTCCTCGCCCGGTTTAAGCTCTTTCACACCCAACAGTCTGACCCGTGCGATCACCTCGGAAGCGCCTATAAATAATTTCAATTCGCTGTCGTGTTTAAGCGGGGCAGTGGCGTCTTTCAGCAGGCGGACCCAAACGTCAATCATTGTGGTGGGCTGATAAGCGCCGGGATGCACGACGACATCCCCGCGGCGGATTTGGTCCACGCTTACGCCGGAGATGTTGACCGCTGTGCGGCTGCCCGGCTGAGCTTTTTCTTCGGATTGTTTGTGGGTTTGAAGTCCCCGAATGCGCCCTTCGATACCAGCAGGAAGGATCTCCACGGCGTCTCCAACGGAGAGATGGCCATCGGTGAGGGTGCCGGTGACGATCGTGCCAAATCCGGGCAAGGTGAAGACCCGATCCACGGGCAGGCGGGGGCGGCCCAGGTCGGGCCGGTGGGGGTGGGCGGCCAGGATGTCCTGCAGCGTTTGGATGAGGACATCAAGTCCCTCACCGCTGCGGGCGCTGACCCGCACAATCGGGGCGTTTTCCAGGACGGTGCCGGTCAGGGCGTCCTGCAGGTCCGCTTCAACAAGGTCGAGCCATTCGGGGTCTTTCACCAGGTCAACCTTGGTGAGAGAGACGACGGCGGCGGGGATTTGGAGGAGATCGAGGATTGCGAGGTGTTCGCGGGTTTGGGGCATCACGCCCTCATCGGCCGCGACCACGAACAGGGCGGCGTCAATCCCGCCGATCCCAGCCAGCATGTTCTCGATGAAGTCCCGGTGTCCGGGCACATCGACAATGCCGATATCTTCACCATTGGGAAGTTCGAGCCAGGCAAAGCCCAGCTCAATGGTCATCTCCCGTTCCTGTTCCGCCTTCAGGCGGTCCGGATTGATCCCGGTTAACCGGTTGATAAGGGTTGATTTACCGTGGTCAACATGTCCGGCGGTGCCAATGACTTGCACGGGGTTCGTCCTGTCTGTTGGTTCAGTCCTTGAAAATGGCGTTATAGGTTTCGATGGAATCCCGGAGGGAATTCAGGGAGGCCATCATCCGTTTGATGTCCACCTTACCCAATTGCTGCAGGTTGTCCTGCAGGGTTTCCATGCGGTCTTCGAAGTTATCAATCCTCACGCCAAGGTTTTCCAGATTGCGGTTCATCTCACGATGCTGCTCTTCCTGCGAGAGGATGTAGTTGGACCAGCGTTTTTGGTCATCGGATTTGAAGGTGGTCCATTCCTGCCGGAAGCGATCCTCGTTGAGGCGCTGGATTTCGGTGATCTCGTTGATCCGGCGCTCGAAGCGCTGGGTGATTTCGTCCAGGGCGTTCTTGGATTGTTTGATGGAGCGGTGGGTGTCTTCCAGGCTGTTCAATTCCGTTTCGATTGCCGTGGTGATCGTCTCCATCGCTTCAAAGCGGCTGCCCCATTCCTTGAAGATCCGTTCGCGCTCAACCTGACCCAGGTTCAATTTCTCCATGAAGGCGTTTTGCGCTTCCCGGCGTTCGGATTCGGCTTCCAGCAAGTCCTTGATCCGGGCTTCCAGTTTGCGCATATTATCCGCAGACAGATCCTGCTTCCCGCGGGCTTCATCCTGGCGCTGGCGCATCGCGGCCATCTCGCCCTGAAGGTCCATCAGGCGTTTGGAGTCCTGACGGCGGGATTCTTCGATCAGGCGCATGGAGCGGCGGTAATTCTCATCCACACCTTCGACATCAGTCAGGCGGGTGTTAAGCTCTTCCATGGTGCGGTTGATCCGCAGGTCTTCTTCCTGGGCTTTCTGCAGAGAACTTTGAATCGGCTCCAATTCCTGGAAGCGCCGCTGCACACTGATGATGGTCTGGTTGATCCCCTCAATTTCCTGATTATGCTTTTCAGAGACCATCGATTGATCGTGGAGCGAACCCTTGAGGGATTCGTTTTGCTTGGCCGCTTCGGTCCGCAGGCTGGCCACTTCCATTTCGAACTGCTCCAGCCGGGCCATGAGAGTGTTCAGGCGGGTAATTTCGCTCTCCATATCCGCCAGTCGGGTGCGGAGAGCGGTGTTTTCGGTATCCAGATTCTCGAGCTTATTCTGGAGCGCGGCAATAATAGTCTTGTCATTGTTGCGTTCGCTGTCCAGATACTCAATCTGTTTCTTTAATTTTCCAAATTCCAATGCTTCATCCATGCCATTCACCTATCTCGTTTGGGTGATAAAAAACCCCAGTAGACTGTGGGGTTTATGTTCATTTTGTGCCCTAAATTATACTCAATAACAATACCACAGTTATTACTATCGTAAAATGGGCAGCTATTTAAAGGGGTTCAGTTGGCTGAAAGCTGTCAGGGTTTGCAGGATGTTGGAGAGCAGCGCGTGGGGGAAAAGCCCGATGATCAGCAGGACGATGACCATCCCCACAACCGGGATCAGTTCGTTGCGGCGCTCGGAGATTTGCCATTGCCCGGGTTCATCATCGGGGAGGGGCGTCACCAGGTGGATCAGGAGGCGGAGCGTGAACAGGAAAAGTCCCAGCGCACCGATGAAGCCCCAGACGCCCAGGACAGGGCTGCTCGTGAAAGCGGCGGTCAGCAGAGAGAGCTTGGTCGGAAATTCAGCCAGAAGGGGCATCCCGGCTACGCTCAGTTGGGCCAACAACAACCCGATGGAGAGGATCGGGAAGCGGCGGGCAAAACCCTCCACGTGTGCCAGATCGGTGGCGCCGAGGTGGCTTTCGATCAGGGTCAGGATATAACCCCAGAGCCAATAGCTCAGGGCGCGGGCGGGCATTAATGCCATTAACCAGATCAAACCGCCCTCGTTGGCGAGGCCAATGGCCAGCAGGGAGAAACCCGTCTCCACCAGAGTGGAAAAACCAAAGGCACGCTTTAAATTCTTCTGCACGGCTGTCCAGGCGCCGCCCAGGCCGATCATGATCACACCAATGATCTGCAGGATTTGGTAAAGTCCATCCGATTCCCGCAAAAAGGTGTAGCGGTTGAGGAAGTTCAGGCTGAACACCAGCACAACCGCCGGGATCATAAATTGAAGGAAGCTGGTGACCAGGGGATTGCTGGATTCAAATACCATTGGCACCCAGGTGTTGAAAGGGAAGATGGCGAGCCACAACGCGATACCCAACCCCAGGATCAGTGCGGATTGCAGGATTAGCGGGCTATCGGGTGGGAGCGCCTCGACACCGGAGAGCAGCCAACCTGCCAGGAGGATGAAGGGCATCGCCAGGGTTTGGAGGGTGAGATAGCGCAGGATGCCCGGATGGGGGGCTTTACCCAATGGTGAGAGCATCGGGATGGAGACCAGAACCGCCGTTTCAATCAGTAAAGCGGCGTAGAGGAAGGGCTGTACGCCCAGCGCGGCGGTCAGCAAAGCCGTCACAACCAGGCTGGTCGGCCGGAAGATCCGTGAAACGCCTTTGATTCCGCTGCCCAGCGCCCAAAGGCCGGCGGCGAAATAGATCAGGCTGATAAAAGGCAGAATTTCATAATTGAGCGTGATCTCACGCCCCAGGATCCCCAGGCTCTCCGTGAAGGACAGGTTGAGCGGGCCGATGGCAATTTCCATCGATTCGGGGAAAATGTAGGCCAGAATGGATAGCCCGAAAGCGGTCAGGCTGGTCAGCGTGATGCTGAGCGACTTGCGGTTAAAGGCGGCCAGCAAGATCAGCGAAACGCCAAGCGGCAGAAGGACCCAGATGATCGGTGTGCTGAGGTTCATTGCTCATCCTCCTCACCGGATACGATGGCTGCCTCTTCATTGACCTTAACGATGAAGTAGACCCCCACCAGGGACAGGCCCAGATTGACAATGGCCAATAAGCCTGTGAGCAGGGAGGAGAGTTCGAGGCCGGCATAAATCACCTCGAAGCCAGAGAGAACGCTCAATAAACCAACAATCGTCAGGAAAGTGTCCTGGGTTGTCCCCAATTGCATCAGGGATAATCCGATCAGCATTAACCCGCCCTGCAGGATATAGAGGTCCAATCCGGGGAACATTGCGGCTTGCAGGGATGGCGCTGCGATGAACACCGTCAGGATGACCAGCAGCCCGATCAGGCCCCGAAAGATAAAGCTGGAGGGTGTTTCAGCAAAGAGGGGGATGTTTTCCCTGCGGTAATAGGTCAGTGAAATGGCAGCGGTTGCCATCCAGCCGACGATCAGCTTGATGACCGCCATCCCGACCGGCCAGGATTGGGCAACCAGGGCAAAGACGCCCAGATACTGCAGGATCAAAGCGCCGGAGACAATCCGCCAGTCCCTGAAGACCAGGATGGACATGGCGGTGATGACGATCACCACGAAGGCGAGAATTGGAAGAATCTGCATTTTAGATGAAGCCTCCGCCGGCGAAAGCCGAGATCAGCAGCAGGAGCAGCAAAAGCGTCCAGAGGATACCGCCTTCCCCTTCCAGGATCTTCGAGAAAATCTGGAGGATCCGGCCGGCGAAATCATAAATTGACCAAAGCACGCGATACAGCCATTCCAAACGGAAGAGAGGCTCGATCCGCGGGGTGATCCAATCCAACACACCGGCAAGCCGGCTGCTGGCCGGGAGCTGCAGATAAGGCGCTGAGATGCCCAGTCTGCGGAACAATACATAGGAAGTGATCGCCAGGACGGTGCTGATCAGGGGAAGCCACCACAAACCAACTGTGAGCGAACCGGGCCATCCGATCAGTCCCAGGGTGAGGATCGCCTGAATAATGATGATCAGACCAAGCGGATAGATGACCCGCGACCAGGATTCCAATGCGCCGGCTTCACCGCCAGGCTGGAGGATCCGGTTGATATAACCCAGGACCATCACTGTGTGGGTGAGGATGAAAAAGACCGTCCAGATGTTGAAGCCATTGCCCACCAGCCCAAGCCACCCGCTGGCAAGCGGTGTGTAGGGCAGGCCGATCAAGCCGATCAGACCAAAATAGAGCAGGAAGTTCATCCGCCGCACGCGGGGATAATACAGGAAGAGCAGGCTCCCCGGCAGCAGCAGTGCCAGGCCCCAGGGCAGGCTGGCTTGCGGTTCTCCATTCAAGACTGAAACGGTTGCAAGGGAAGCCCAGGCTACGATCCAGAATGGACGCCCTTCGATCTCATCTTTGGCCGAGAGCCACCGGAAAGCCGCATAGAGAGCAGCCGTGGCCAGCAGGGCAAAGAAGATCCAGGAAAATTTGGAGATGCTTTCAGGCAGGATGTTCACGGGCAGCCGGGCTAAAAGCACCAGGCTGGAGGCCACCGGCGCCAGACGGAGGATATTCCCGCCGCCGCGCCGCAATACCGGTTCATGCAGGAAGGGTAAATTCAGTGGAAGAACGCCTAAACGCAATCCGGCGCCGATCAGGAAGAAGATGGCGGCGCTTTGCGGAATGGCGGTCAGGTCGAAAGACCCCACCGATTGCCAGCCGATCATCGTTGCCAGGAAGAGCATCAAAATGGATGCCATCCGAACACCATATGAAATGATGATCCGGAAGTTGAACTCGGGGGTCTCAGCCAGGCGCAGCAGGTAAAACAATTCAAACAGGTCGGCGATCACCCAGGCGGCCATCATGGTCAGGCTGGTACCGGCTTGCAGGGCTATCAATCCCAGTGCGGTGATGGTGAGGCTGGCTGCCCAGGCCCGCGGGGTGCTGTCAAAGCGGGTGCGGGCTGCGCCGGTCAGAACGATTGCCAGCATGATGGTGATCAGTGCCAAGACATAAGGCCAGGATTGGTAATCCAGGATCAGCGAGAAACGCCCCAGCAGGTCCAGATCTGTCCCCTCCCAGGAGAGGATCGACAAAGTGGTGGGGAGCCGCAGCCGAAAGATGAAGACCGTCAGCCAGGCGAACACGCTGGCGCCGGTCGCGATCAACCAGGCCGTGCCGAATTTGGGACGGACGCGGTCCAAAATGGTGATGGCCAGGGCGGCCACCAGCAGCAATCCAATGGGAAGCAGGATTAACATCAGAATTCAGTGGGTACTCAGGCCAGGATTTCGCCTTCACGCCGGTGCAGGAATTTTCCCATGCCGGGTTTGCCATACCAGTTGCCGTGATCCACGATCTTTAGCCCACGCAGGAAGACCATGACGGGGAAGCCTTTGAGCTGCCAACCCTCATAGAGGTTATAGTCTGTGCGGTGTTTGGCGACCTCAACGCCATATGTCAGTTCCAGGTTGGGGTCCCAGATGGCGATGTCGGCATCCGCTCCGGGGATCAGGGAACCTTTTTGCGGATAAAGGCCAAAAATACGGGCCGGGTTGGTGGCATGCAGGGCGACGAATTGGTTAGGGGTCAGCCTTCCACTGTCCACGGCTTCGGTCCAGAGCACCGGCATACGGTCGCCCACGCCGGGGAGGCCGTTGGGGATCTTGGTGAAATCTCCCTTGCCCAGTTCCTTGCCGGGGATGGCGATGGGTTTGCCTTCATAGTCAATCGGCTGGGTGCCGTCGAAGAAGAAGGGGCAGTGATCGGTGGAAACGACCTGGATAATGCCTTTTTCGAGGCCTTCCCAGACACGTTCGTTATCGGCGGGGGTTCGCATCGGAGGAGAACAAATCCATTTGGCGCCATCCGAGCGGCGCAGGTCGTTCTCGTCAAAGAACAAATACTGCGGGCAGGTTTCACCCATCATATTGAGACCGTGTTCGCGGGCATACTCCAGTTGATCCACTTC
>CAYUSC010000011.1:16073-17784 GCA_964447265.1 uncultured Candidatus Brevefilum sp. | reverse complement strand
AGGCGGCCGTTATAGGCCGTGAAGACTTTAAGACTGGTGATCCCGAGGTCCGGCAGGGTGAAGATCTCTTTGGCAACGTCCTTGTCGAAGCGGGTGATGTTCATGTGGAAGCCGTAATCCAGGGCGGCTTTGGGGTCTGCCTTGGCGCGCCAGCGGCCGATATTTTCCGCCAGGGTGCCCTCGTCCTGAGGGACGAAATCGATCACCGTGGTGGTGCCACCAAAGGCCGCCGCTTTCATCCCGGTGTAATGGTCATCGGACGAGACCGTGCCGAACATCGGCAGGTCCAGGTGAACGTGAGCGTCAATCCCGCCCGGCAGGATGTAGTGTCCGGTGGCGTCCACCACATCCGCATTGGGGTGGGAGAGGTTTTCGCCGATCTGGGCGATCTTTTCGTTTTCAATCAGGATGTCAGCTTTAAAGGTTTCGCTGGCTGTGATCAAGGTGCCATTTTTTATCAAGGTAGCCATTTTGATGCTCCAAAATATGCTGATATGGATAAGATTTCCCTGTTAATGATTTTAGCAGAAAATGGATAAAAGGATAAGCCGCCGGGTTCCCTGGCCTTATGGGGCGGATTGTTTATGAAAGGGATGCTCTTCCTTGACAGGTTCCTAAAAATTGCCTGATTGACAAATCCAATTAATATGGTATATTCTTCATTGAAGTGAAGTTAGTTTTTGGAACGGTAGCGACCATCCAGACTTGCGGAGACTGGGTGGTGCTTTTTTTTCGCCAAAAATGAATTCACATGAGTCAACATTTTTCAAAAAAGGAAACAGTTAGAATGGCAGAAAAAGAAATTGGAACCGTGAAATGGTTCAACGATGCAAAAGGCTTTGGTTTTATCGCTCGCGAGCAGGGAGATGACGTATTCGTCCATTTCTCCGCGATCACTGGTTCAGGCTTCAAATCCCTGAAAGAGGACCAGAAAGTCGAATTTTCCGTGGAACAAGGCCCCAAGGGTCTTCAGGCCAAGGACGTCCAACCCCTGTAAGTCGTGAGACTTCATTAATTTAGATTACAATACCGGCCAGGTTTCCGCAAACTGGCCGGTTATTTTTTTTAAGATGGCGATTGGTAATTTGGGGGAATTGGTAGTTGGATGACCAGGTAAATACTATTCAAGACAGAAAATAAAATTCCCTAAGCGTTATTTCCCAAAGGAATCGAGCCCACCCAAGAGGGCCAGGATGGCCGGGTCAATCGCGGTTTCAGGAAGCAGATCCGCCTGGTACTCATTAGCCTGCAGGGCGCGCTCGCGCAGGGAATGCCAGAGCACTTCCCGCTCCTCCTGGGCTTTGACTACCAAATCGTTGATCGTTTGGGCGGATTGGAACTGCTCACCGGTGGTATAGAAAAAGGTGATCCGCTTCCAGTCACCGGCTGGGATGGGATGTTCCAGGCGCTGCACGGGTCCGATCTGCAATTTGAAATATTCTTCTTGCGCCCTGGGATGGTCCGGTTCGTCCCGGATCAGGTCGCGCCGGCGGGTGAGCTCATGGCCGAGAATGTTGGCGACATAAGCGATCTGCCAGCGTTCCGCCTCGCCAAACGCTTTGGTTTGGTAGAAGGCGAGGTAATCAACGGAGATCACCTTGGGTGCGCTTTTCAACGGGATGCGGTACCAGCCGAAAAGGCGGGCGATATCGAAATCGCGTTGGGAGGGCAGGATGGCGACCAGGATCAGGGCTGTTTCAGGAAGGATGCT
>CAYUSC010000011.1:4987-15973 GCA_964447265.1 uncultured Candidatus Brevefilum sp. | reverse complement strand
CATCCGGGAGCTTTTGGTCCAACTGTGAAAGGGAGATTAGAGCAGTCCAACCTTGGCGTTGAACTCCTCGATCTTTTCATCAATAGCGGGGATCTCGGCCTGGAGTTCGGTCCAGTAGTCACGCTGGTACCATTGGTCCTTGATCTCCTGATAGGTCTTGCCCTGCTGTTCAACCCAGGTGAAGTACTTCAGGTTGTGGATGCGTTTCTGGCCAATGTAGGTCAGGTCTTCGAGGTAATCGGTGGCGAGGCCCTTCAACCAGCGGCTGTCATCGACGGCGGCGGCTTTTTCGGAATAATCGCCCATTTCCTCACGCATTTCATGCAGGCGGCTGTTGTAGAGTTCCATCGAGTCGGTCAGAACGGTCACAACGATGTCGTTCTCGGTCAGCTCACGATATTTGGCAACTTTGATGGCGGAGAGGACATTGGAGATGCCGGAGAAGCCCAACAGATCCAGGTTCTTGACCAATTCGGCCGGAACGCCGGAATTCACCAGGTGAGTGCGGCCTTCGGGTTCGTTGAACAGGCGGGCGATGTTGACAACGGCATTGTCGTCGATCGCGACAACGAAATCGGTATTGCTGGCATGGTGGATCCAGGGCACGTGCTTATCGCCGATACCTTCGATCCGGTGGGCGCCAAAACCGTTCTCATAGAGGGTCGGGCACTGGACGGCCTCGGAAGCGGCGATAAAGCTGCCGGGGAATTTCTGTTTCATGTAATCGCCGCTGGCAATCGTGCCGGCGGAGCCGGTGGCGGAGACCATCCCGCGATAGGTGTCATTAGGGCCGGCAAGCTGCTCGACCAGTTCTTCCATGGCATGACCGGTGATGTCATAATGCCAGAGGTAGTTGCCGAATTCGTCAAACTGGTTGAAGATCATCAGGTCTTCACCGGATTTGCGAAGTTCCCAGCACTTGTCAAAGATTTCCTTGACATTGGATTCGGAGCCAGGGGTCTTGATGGTTTCACCGGCAATGCTGGCGAGCCACTCGAAACGTTCCTTGCTCATTTCTTCCGGCAGAATGGCGATGGATTCGCAAGCCAGCAGGGCGGAGTCATAAGCGCCACCGCGGCAGTAGTTGCCGGTGGAGGGCCAGACGGCCTTTTGCTGGGTGGGGTCAAACTGGCCGGTGACCAGACGGGGCACCAGACAGCCGAAGGCTGCGCCAACTTTGTGCGCGCCGGTGGGGAACCATTTGCCAACCAGGGCCACGATCCGGGCAGGGGTGCCGGTCAGGCTTTGGGGGAACTCGATATAGTTCAGGCCGCCGAATAGACCGCCCTTGGCCTTCGGTTCGTTGTGCCAGGTGATCCGGAACAGGTTTCGGGGATCCAGATCCCAGAGGCCAACGGTTTTCAATTGTTCTTTGATCTTGTCAGGGATCAGATTGGGGTCGCGCATTTGGGCGAAAGTGGGGATGATGATGTTGCGCTCACGAACGCGTTGGATCGTTCGTTCCAGTCGATCAGGATAAACGGTGAGGTCGATTTTTGCCATTAAAAGGACTCCTTGGTATTTGTCAGACAATTACATGAATATTATATCCTCTTTTTGAGGATTGTGTTTGTGAAATTTATGAAAGAGTAAATTATGCTTCCGGGTTTTCCATGTCCTCCGGGGCTTCGGCGACGATATAGAGCGGGCGCCCTTTGGCTTCATCATAGATCCGGCCGATATATTCGCCGATGATCCCCAGGCTGATCAGCTGGATGCCGCCCAGGAAAAGCACGATGATCAGCGTTGTGGCCTGACCTTCCAGCACGGTCCCGGTGAGCAGGCGCAGCAGCACAACCACAGGGATAGCGATCACGGCTAAACCGGCAGCGATGAAACCGATGTAGGTCGCCAGTTGGAGCGGGAAATAGGAAAAGCTGGTGATGGCATTCAACGCCAGCTGGATCATCTTCCTGAGGGGATATTTGGTCTCGCCGGCGAAGCGGGCGTGACGTTTATATTCGACACCGATTTGCTTGTAGCCAACCCAGGTGGACATCCCGCGCAGGAAGCGATGCTTCTCCCGCATTTTGTCCATCACCGCCACAACTTTGCGGTCCATCAGGCGGAAATCGCCGGTATCCAGAGGGATGTTGACATCGGTGATCTTATAGATAATCCGGTAAAAAAGGGCGGCTGTGGTCTTTTTGAACCAGGTTTCACCTTCTCGTTCGGCCCGCACGGCATAGACCACCTCGTAGCCCTCGCGCCATTTCTCGATCAACTGGAGCATCACTTCGGGTGGGTCCTGCAGGTCGGCGTCGATGATGATCACGGCCTCACCGCGGCTGAAATCCAGCCCGGCGGTCACGGCAATCTGGTGGCCGAAGTTGCGGGCAAAGATCACCGGGCGGACACGTTCGTCGTTTTCAGCCAGCTTGCGGATCACATCCGTCGAACCATCACTGGAGCCGTCATCGATCAGGATCAGTTCCCAGGGCTCGCCGGTTTGGTCCATCACATCCCGGACGCGTGGGTAAAGCTCGGGGATATTTTCAAGTTCGTTGAAGATGGGCGCGATGATGGAAAAGGTGGGTTTCCTCATAGAAGTGCCTTCTTTACTGCTGCGAGCGTTGGCTCAATGATCGGCGCCTGCTGGACGGCCTGCATCGCGGCTTTGACGTCTTTCAGACCGCTGCCTGTGCTGAGCACCAATACGGGATCATCCGGGGCAACCACATGCTCATCCACAGCCTGCACCAGGCCGGCATACGCCGTGGCGGCGGCGGGTTCGGCAAAAATCCCGACCTTGCCCAGTTCGGCAATTGCGTTGAGGATGGCCTGATCGGGGACGATCAGATAGGTGCCGCCGGTCTCGCGGGCGGCCCGGACGGCGCGCACACCATCGCGCGGCAGGTCCACGGAGATGCTATCGGCCAGGGTGGTGGCGCTGACAGGGATGATGTTTTCATCGCCCTGGTTGAAGGTATTGGCGATCGCGGCGGACCCTTCGGATTGGACGCCGATGATGCGCGGCATCTGAGGCAGCCAGCCCAAGGCCTGCAGGTCTTTGAAGCCTTTATGCACACCGGAAATGATGTTGCCATCGCCCACCGGGACGAAGACGGTCAGCGGTTTGCTGCCGCCGGGCAATTGACGGACCACCTGTTCCCAAATTTCAAAACCGGCGGTCTTCTTGCCTTCCGCGGTGAAGGGGTTGAAGCCTGTGTTGCGGTTATACCAGCCAAAGTTCTCCGTGGCCTCGATGCTGAGGTCGAAAGCCTGATCATAGGTGCCATCCACCAGCAGAACCTGTGCGCCAAAGACGATCAGTTGGGCGATCTTGGCGGGCGGGGCTGTCCGGGGAGCAAAGATCACAGCCCGCGAACCGACGGCCGCGGACATCCCGGCCAGAGCGGCGCCGGCATTGCCGGTGGAAGCCGCCACGGTCACTTCCGCGCCGATTTGATTGGCGCGGGCGACCACGATGGCGCTGGCCCGATCCTTGAAGGAAGCGGTGGGGTTGGGACTTTCGTCCTTGATCCAAAGCTGCTCCAGGCCGAGTTTCTCGGCCAGGCGGGTGGGTTGATAGACGGGCGTCCAGCCAGCGCGGCGCAAGGGTGTGCCCAGGCCGCCTGGGTCTTCCACGGGCAGCAGGTTCAGGTAACGCCAGAGCGAGGCTTCGGGCAGGTCAGTGAACTTGTCCGGTGAGAACTTGGCCTTGAGGGCTTTGTAGTCGAGGATAACGTTCAGGTTGCCGCCGTCTTTGGGGCAGGTATAGGTCACCTCGTCGGGGCCATATTCGGCGCCGCAGAGCGAGCATTGATAATGCGAAAATTTAGGTGTCATAGTATGTTTCCCTTGAACCAGAACTTGAATTTAATGCAGAAAAGGGCTGCTATCATGATTATAGCAGCCCCTGTTCGAGTGAGATTAGGGAAGGATCCAGGTGCCTGTTTTTCCATCCAGGGCTTCACCGATGTGTTCGGGGTCGGTGATCAGGGCCTTCTTGCCGCCGGCTTCCAGGTATTTGATGATCGCCTGGACCTTGGGGAGCATGCTGCCCGGTTTGAAATGACCTTCTTTGATATATTGTTTGGCTTCCGCCACGGTCATCTGGTCGAGCCATTTGACATCGGGGGTGTTGAAGTTCAGGGCCACTTTTTCAACAGCGGTGCTGATGACAAAGAGGTCTGCATTGATGTTGACCGCCAACAGTGAAGAGCCGAAATCTTTATCAATCACGGCATCCACGCCTTTGATGGTGCCATCTGCGGATTCAACCACGGGGATGCCGCCACCGCCAACGCCGACCACGATGATACCGGCATTGATCAGGGCTTCGATCACGGGTGCTTCAACGATGGTTTGGGGAAGTGGGGAGGGAACAACCCGACGCCAACCGCGACCGGCATCTTCCACCACAGTCCAGCCTTCTTTGGCTTCCCGTTCCTTGGCATCGGCTTCATCCATGAAGGAACCGATCGGTTTGGTCGGGTTCTGGAAGGCCGGGTCTTCCTGGCTGACAATGGTTTGGGTCACAACAGTTGCAGCGTCTTTATTGATGCCGCGGCGTTTGAACTCATTGTGCAGGGCTTTCTGGAACATATATCCGATCGCGCCCTGAGTGTCCGCACCGCAGTAATCCAACGGCACTTCGTGAAGCTCATGCCTGGAAAGTTCCGAACGGCGCAGGATGAAACCAACCTGAGGGCCGTTTCCGTGGGTGACGACCACATCCCAGCCTTTTTCGATCATGTCCACGATGTGGCCCATGGTCTCTTTGGCGGCGTCGAATTGATCCTGAACGGTCTTATGCGCTTTATCTTTAATCAGTGCGTTACCGCCAACGGCAACGACCGCAATTCCCTTTTTTTCCATTGGGTTATTCTCTCCTAATATTGGTTGAATTTAGGCCATGGTCAAAGCCATGACGGCTTTCTGGGCGTGGAGGCGGTTTTCCGCTTCATCGAATACCACAGAATGCGGGCCATCGATCACGCCATCGGATACTTCGATGTTGCGATCGGCTGGTAGGGGGTGCATGTAGATCGAATCTTCCTTAGCCAGGGCGATCTTCTTCTCGTCGGTGATCCAGCTTTCGTATTTCTGGGTGACTTTCTTGATCTCTTCGGGATTCTCGGTGGTGACAAGCGGGCCCCAGGACTTGGCATAGACGATATCGGCGTCCTTGAAGCCTTCTTCCATGCTGTTCACAACCTCAAAGCCGGTGTGGTATTTGCGGGCCTGTTCGCGGGCCTGGTCCATGATCTCGGGCATCAGTTCGAACTCTGGCGGATGGGCCAGGGTGACATCCAGGCCAAAGCGGGGCATCTGGAGGATCAGGGATTGAGGCACGGAGATCGGTTTGGAATAGGAAGCGGCATAAGCCCAGGAAACGACGATTTTCTTGCCGCGCAGGTCTCGGCCTTTCTTTTCCCAGATGGTCATCAGGTCGGCCAGGCATTGATGTGGGTGATAGTAATCATCCTGCATGTTCAGCACAGGCACACGGGAAGCTTCGGCGACCAGGTTCAGGTAACGGTTGCCGATGCCCCAGTCGCAATGGCGAATGGCGATGCCGTCGAAATAACGGCCGAGAATCTCGCCGATCTCTTTTTCGGTGTCGCCATGGGAGATCTGGGTGGATTTTGATTCGATGAAGGCCGCGTGACCGCCCAATTGGGCCATGCCGGCTTCGAAGGAGCAGCGGGTGCGGGTGCTGGAGAAGAAGAACAACATCCCCAGAACTTTATCGCGCAGGTAGGCATGCGGCTCATGCAGGGCGCGTTTGCGCTTGAGGTCAAAAGCCACATCCAGAACGGTTTCGACCTCTTCCTTGCTGAAATCAAGGTCGCTGATCAGGTCACGTCCGCGTAAATCGGTGATCATAGGTTATCTCCTTAGATTTGCTCAGGGTGCCCTGATTGGCAGGACACCCTGAAATTTGGGTAATATTACTCGGTTGCGCCGAGGACAAGGGCCAGGAGGGCCATCCGCATCACAACGCCATTGAAGGCTTCCTGCCAATAACGGGACCATTTGGTGATGTCCACATCTGGAGGAATCTCATCCATGCGAGGGAGGGAATGCAGCAGGATCGCATCGGATTTTGCTTTGTTGGCCAGCAAGTCGCGGGTTATCTTGTAGTTGGAGGGCGTCATGCCCACATCGCCATTGCGCTCGTCGCGGGATTTTGTATAGTCGGGTTGGACCACGGGCTCTACCAGAATTACATCAGCATCAGCAATTGCCTGTTCAACATGCTCAACCTCTTTATAGTTCAGGCTGTATTTGTTGAGTTCGGTTTTCATTTCTTCGGTCAGGGACATATCGGGAGGAGAAACGAAAGTGATTGGGCAATCGAATTGGGTCAGGCCGAAGGCCAGGGAATGCATGGTACGCATCCGCATATCGCCAACAGCCAGCCATTTCAGACCATCAAGATGGCCTTTTTCTCGAAAAACGGTGTAGAAATCGGTGAGGATTTGGGTGGGATGTTCGCCCCAGCCATCACCACCGTTGATCACGGGGATGGAAGCCCATTTGGCGGCTTCGGCGGGTGCGCCCTGCTGGAAATGGCGCATCACGATCACGTCGCCGTAAAATTCCAGCATTTTGACAGTATCCTTGATCGATTCCTGATAAAAATCGCCGGCCCGGGTCATTTTGGCATCGGAAAAGCCGGTCACCTGTCCGCCAAGGCGGATCATTGCAGCTTCATGGGCCAGCCGGGTGCGGGTGCTGGGCTGGTAGAAAGCTGTGACCAGGGTCTTCTCCTTAAGTATATCGGAATTAAGCCGGTTCCGAGCGATGGGTTCAAGTTCTTCGGCGATTTCGAAGACGCGGAAGAATTCATTGCGTTCGAAATCCTTTAATGAAAGAATGTCACGACCTGAAAAGCTACGCATGGTTTTAATGATATGGTATTTGAACGAAGGTGGTGTGGCTTTAGGGTGTCACACCACCAATTTTCCGGATGATATGCAGACGGAAATACCCGGGCAGGAAATAGCTGTAGGAACAGTCAATTGGGTTGCCGTCGTCATCAAAAAGCAGACCATTAAGCAGCAGGAGTGTGTCGCCGCGTTGAACATTCAATGCTTTGGCAACATCCGCCGGGGCATTGATTGCGCTGATTTCGGTCTTTGATATGGAGAGGGGTGGCTCGCCGAGATGGATCAAAAGATCCAGCACAGAGCCGGTAAATTTATCCTCCAGGGCTGCCGGGGGGATCACTTCCTCAGGCAGGATGTCCACCAGGTAGGCCACGGGGGAGCCTTCGGTGAGGATCACGCGCCGGACTTCCATTACCGGATCACCAGCGTGAATCTCAAGTTTATCCGCAAGACGGGTGTCGGCTGCAATGTGAATAATCTCTGATTCACCCATACTCAGTTCAAGGTCGATTTTCTCAGCTTGTTTTTCAAGGCTTTCCAATACTTCCAGTCCTGATTCAATCACATGGGTGGGGCCGACCACGAAGGTACCCAAACCCTGGCGCCGCCGGAGCAGGCCCTGGCTCTCAAAGGTGCGCATGGCTTCCCGCAAAGTTGCCCGGGATACGCCCAGTTGTTCCGCCAGTTTGGGTTCGGATGGCAGCTTGGTTCCCTTGGGGGATGTTTCAATAAGGTCTCTAAGCTCATTTTGCAAACGTAGATAAGTTGAAGGTTCTGTGGTCATGCCTTTTCCTGGTTGTTTGATATTGAACGGTCACTAGAAAGTGTGGTAAGGATTTATTTTATTGAATAGCTGTAATTGCAAGGTTCCAATTGTTCACTGATCAGATGGCTGATTAGCGCATAGAATTCTGTCGCTTTGACGACATCATTCAGATTGACACTATCCAGATCGGTGTGGGCTGTTTTCTCATCGCCGGGGGCAAAGCCAATTGAAGGGATCCCGGCTTTGCCATTCCAATAGGTGCCATTGGTTGAAAAATCCCATTTGCCGACTTCAGACTCCGGCAGGCCGATTAATTCCCGGGCCTGGATGCCCGCCTCCACCAGAAGGTGATCTTCGTTGAGTTCACAGACCGGGAAATATTTTTCCACCGGGAAGACATAACCTGTGTAGGAGGGTTTATCATAAAAGAGCGGTTCAATTGTGATCGAATCTTCATATTCGGATGGGATCAACGCCTGAATTTGCTCCATGGCTTCCTCTTTGGTTTCGCCATAGGTCATCCGGCGGTCAATGTAGATCACTGCTTCATCGGGGACGGCATTGATCGAAGGAGTCAGAACTTTCATATCTGATACGGTGATCTTGCCAGGCCCAAGGAAGTCATCATTGCCCAATTGGGGCTCCAGATTGCGGATTCCCTCAATCACGGGCAGCAGGAGGTAGATGGCATTGGTGCCCAGTTGGTTGGAAGCGGCATGGGCGGATTTTCCCTTCGCTGTGACTTTCAGCTCGATCCGACCTTTATGGCCGCGATAGATGTTCATCTTGGTGGGCTCGCCAATGATCACAAAATCCGGTTTGATGCCGGGGTCCGCTTCGACAAAGCTGTTGGGTGCGATGCCGTCGCACCATTCTTCCATATTGCCAAAATAATAGGCGGTCCAACCGTCCAGCAGGCCCAGGTCTCGGGCTATCGCCAGGCCATAGACCATCCCGGGTGTGGAACCTTTATCATCGCAGGTTCCCCTTGCATATAATACATCGTCTTCGACCTTACCGATGAAGGGATCCCATTCCCAGGTGGTGGGATCGCCAATACCGACTGTGTCGATATGGGAGTCGAAAACAATGGTCTTATTTCCGTTTCCGATCCTGCCTAAAATATTCCCCATTTTATCAAAACGGACTTCATCATAGTTTAATTTGATCATTTCTTCACGAATTCGTTCGCAGACCGGACCGATCTGTGAGTCCATACTTGGAATGGCTACAATCTCTCGCAAGAATTGGATGATGTCTGAGCGTTGTTGTTCAACTCTTTGGTGGATTTCAGCGATCAATGAAGCGTCAATCATTTTGTTCCTTTTTCCTTTTTTATCAGTATTGAATATTGTTGTTGAAATGGTATCGATGGACATAATGGATGCGGGTTAAAGGATAGGCCTTCTTAAAGGGTGTTATTCAATAAACGGGCAGCGGCTTTATTATGTTTATCAATAAGAGTGGATTCATTGACCGTCACCATGCGGCCGTCTCTCACAATGACCTTGCCGCCAACGATGTTGAGGTCCACTTTTTGCGGGGTGCAGAACAGTGCTGCGGCCACCGGGTCATGCAGCGCGCCTGCGTAATCAATTCGATTAAGGTTAATGGCGAAAAGGTCGGCGCATTTGCCGACCTGGAGCGAGCCAATGTCATCCCGGCCCAAAACAGCCGCGCCGCCGCGGGTGGCGATCTCGAGCGCCTGGCGGGCGGTCATCAATGGGGGCGCGTCGTCGGTGGAGCGGGAAGCGCCCATCACGCCGGCACCAACCCGGGAGAGCAGCATTGCCTGCCGGGCTTCGGCCAGCAGGTGGGAGCTGTCGTTGCTGGCGGAGCCATCCACGCCCAGCCCAACCTTGACGCCGCTGGTGAGCATTTCCAGGATTGGGGCGATGCCGGAGGCCAGCCGCATATTGGAGCTGGGGCAGTGGGCCACACCGCAGCCGGTGTGGGCATAGAGCTCAATCTCGTCATGGTTGACGTGCACGCTGTGGGCGAACCAGACATCGTTGCCGATCCAGCCGACTTCCTGCATATAAGCGACCGGCCGGTGTCCGAACATGTCGAGGCAGAAGTCCTCTTCATCGGCGGTTTCGGCCAGGTGGGTGTGCAGGTGCACACCGTATTCCCGAGCCAACACAGCCGATTGGCGCATCAACTCGGTGGTCACGCTGAAAGGGGAACAGGGTGCCAGAACGATCTGCACCATTGAGCCGGGGTTCGGGTCATGATAGGTTTCGATCAGGCGCTGGCTGTCGGCCAGGATGTGCGCTTCGGTGTCAACCACGCTGTCCGGGGGCAGGCCGCCCTGAGATTCGCCCAGGCTCATCGAGCCGCGGGAGGCATGCAGCCTTAAACCAACTTCCCCTGCGGCGGCAATCTCGTCATCGAGTTTGGAACCGTTGGGGAAGAGGTAGAGGTGGTCTGAAGCGGTGGTGCAGCCCGAGAGGGCCAGTTCTGAAAGCGCGGTCTGCGTGGAAACGAAGATGTCCTCAGCGTTCATTCGCGCCCAAATCGGGTAAAGCGTGGTCAGCCAATTGAAAAGGTTGGCATCCTGCGCTTTGGGGACCGCTCGGGTGAGGGTCTGGTAGAAATGGTGATGGGTGTTGATCAGGCCGGGGAAAACGATATGGCCCGAAAGGTCAATGACCTCATCCGCGGTGGCGGGCATCTCATGCGCGTCGCCAATCGCCTGGATGAAGCCGTTGTTGATGTAGATGTTGGAATGCCGAAGTTCACGACGCTGGTCGTCCATGGTGACCAGCATCTCAATGTTCTTGATGAGTAAGGTAGACATATCCCTCCACCTGGGTTTTGGTGAGTTGGCTAGACAATATTTGTCTGACCTTTAGTTTAACGAAATATTACGATTCTGTCAATTGTCTGACAATAGGAAAGAAGGGGAGATGGTGAATGGTGAATGATAAATTCGGTATCAGGTATTAGGCAATAGGAAAATAATCGTAGGCGTAGGGTGGATTGCCTACCCACCGTATATAAGGATCCTGAGGATCACGAGCAGTGCGGATAGCCTATAGAAAATTGTCATTGCGAGCGTAGGAACGTAGGTCACGTGCCGCGCAGCGCACGTGACAAAATTAAATCATTCTCCCCAAACGCTACCCTTGGGTTCCACCCACTTTCCTTGATCCTGATATGCTCCGCGTTTTTGCCATTCATGGAAACTGCTGCGTCGCCATTGACTAGGGTCTGATATATACCCATGTTTGACAGGGTTGAAATGGATGTAATGGATATGGTTCTCCAAATCCAATTCACTTCGGATGACATGATCCCAAAACCGCTTCTGCCAAAAAGTGAAAGAACGTAGGTCACGTGCCGCGCAGCGCACGTGACAAAATTAAATCATTCTCCCCA
>CAYUSC010000011.1:1733-4887 GCA_964447265.1 uncultured Candidatus Brevefilum sp. | reverse complement strand
GAACGTAGGTCACGTGCCGCGCAGCGCACGTGACAAAATTAAATCATTCTCCCCAAACGCTACCCTTGGGTTCCACCCACTTTCCTTGATCCTGATATGCCCCGCGTTTTTGCCATTCGTGGAAACTGCTGCGTCGCCATTGACTTGGATCGTAAACGTACCCATGTTTGACCGGGTTGAAATGAATGTAATGGATGTGATTCTCCAAGTCCAATTCGCTCCGAATGACATGGTCCCAAAATCTCTTCTGCCAAAATGTGAAAGGTGCTTGACCGTTTATTAAGCGTTTGTATGAATTTGTGAAAGATAATTTCAGGGAGTGCATAATCTGGCTGAAATTAACGCTTCCAATAGGTTGAATCAGGATATGGAAATGGTCCGGCAGGATGACATAGGCCAGCATTCTGAAAGGAATGCGTTCTTGGGTCCGGTGCCAGGAGCGGAGAAGCAAGGAGGCCAGAATGGGTTGAGCGAAGGCAGGTTCGCGGTCTTTCACTACTTGGGTGATGAAGACGATTTGATTTTCCTGATAGTAGCGTTTGAAGTTCATTATTCCCCTTTTGTTGTTGTCACGTGCGCTGCGCGGCACGTGACCTACAGACGTGTCTTCGCGGCACGTGACCTACAATGACTTAACACTCCAAAGAGTCGCACCTAAACCCACGGCCAACACGACCAACCCAAGTAATGTCTCTGCCTGGCCTTGCTCAACTATTCCTCCATCCACGATCACCGGTATCCCACTTTTCACCGCTTCCCGCGCGGTGTTCAGCATCACTGGATGCACCGCAGGGCCATAGAGCCTTCCAGCAACCAACGCTCCATCCGGGCCGGGCAGCGCGCCGCGCGGCTGAGTCAGGTGCAGGGCAATCGGGTTCAATTCATGCAGGGTGGATAATAACACCGGAAGCTGTTCCGGCCCCAGGCAGACCAGCGCGGGCAGTTCTCCTTCCGCCGCGGTCAGGAAATCCGCCAGTTGTTCAGGCGTGCAATCCGGCGGCAATCCAAGTTCCACCGCTAGAAGGTTTTCCAACCCCTCCAGCTTGCGGATCATCTCCGCCAGCGAGCCGGGTTCCTCGGCCAGCAGGTGCACGATGATCGGCAGGGAGGCGGAGGCCCACCTGCGCCGGTGTTGGCGAATGACCGCGCTGATCCCGGGGTTGGGCAGGCCGGTATGCAACAGGAACCCGCCCGGATAGGGCAGGCAGCAGCGGTTACCGGCGGGCTGGCGCGGGCGGCGGCTGATTGGGTTGGTGATGAATGCACCCAGCCGGCCCAGAAAAGGCATCGTCCGCGGATCGGGTGCGAAACCGAGTATCCCCGCCGCGTTGACGTAAGGTTTCTCCAGGTCAAGGTCCTGCTTGCGGATTGGGTCGTCCTCAGCCAGCCACATGCAGCACCTCGCTCAGCTCAAAGACCGGGCCGTCACTGCAGGCCAGCTTCATCCCGTGCCGGGTCTCCACCGCGCAAACGCCACACTCCGCCAGTCCGTGACAGGGCATGTCCGTGCGCACCAGCACCTGACCTGTGAAGGGCAGGGTTTCATCTGGTCCGATCATTTCATCCAATTGGGGCAGGGATTCCCGCTTCAGATCAACGGCCAGATATTCCGGCCAGTCCAGGTTATCACCCAGGGCAGCCAGCGGCGCGATTTCCACAACTGAGGGGATTTGGCGGAGGATATCCGGGGAGGGCTGGGGATCGCAGAACAGGGTCACGGTGGCATCCTGGGCCAGGGCCGGCGGGACCAGCGGTAATATCCGTCCGGGATCCACCCCGATGGCGGCCAACGCCACTCGCCGGGCACTTCCGGGCAGTTGGAATCCATGCCCCTGAGATGGCAGCAGGCTCAACCGGTTTCCGGGCTGCCAACTCGCGGGGAGTGGGGCCAGGGCCAGGAGTTCCGTTTCGGTGCTGACCCGGAAAAGGTGGGTTGGGATGATTTCGGAGGGGCCCCTGAGCAATTGCGCGGGCAGATACTGGCCCGGCGTTGGCCAATCTTTCCGGGGGAGATCCAAAATCCCCGCGCGGGAGCCGCCAAGGCTGAATATTTCGACTAATTTGGCCGCAAGTTCAGACATGGCAATTCCCGGAGAATCATTTCAGATTAGAGGTTGAATCGGTCTTTTTGGGCCTGGGCGAGTTCCGCCAGAATATCCCGGATCACGCTCAGGGCTTCCGAGGCGGGGACGGTCCAGCGTTCGTCCTGATCCCGGCGTTTGAACTCGTAGCCGCCCTCGGCCAAAGCCCGTTGTGAGACGGTGACCCGCAGGGGCAGGCCGATCAGGTCGGCGTCGTTGAACTTGACCCCGGCGCGCTCGTCGCGGTCATCATAGAGCGGTTCCAGCCCGGCTTCCATCAGATCGGCATAGAACTGTTCGGCGGCCGTTTCGGCGGAGCCGTCCTTGCTGTTGAGCACCACCAGATGCACCGGGTAGGGTGCGATGCTGACCGGCCAGATCAGGCCCATCTCGTCGTTATATTCCTCAGCCACACAGCCCAGCAGCCGCCCCACGCCGATACCGTAGGAGCCCATAATGATCGGATGGGCGACGCCTTCCTCATCCAGAAAGGTTGCGCCCAAAGATTCAGTGTAGCGGGTGCCTAATTTGAAGATATTGCCCACTTCCACACCGCGTTTGGCTTCCAGCCTGCCGCCGCACTGCGGACAAGTTGCGCCATCTTCGGCCTGGGCGATGTCAGCGATGACGTCCGCCTGATAATCCCGGCCCAGGTTGGTGTTGCGCAGGTGGAACCCCGTTTCGTTCGCGCCGGCCACCATGTTGGGGGAATGTTCCAGCAGGTCATCGACCACCACCAGCACGTTCTCCCGCCTGATCCCGATGGGGGAGGCGTAACCCGGCACAGCCCCGACCTTCTCGATTTCATCATTGAGTGCGGGGCGCAGGTTCCGGATTGAGCCTTTACCCGCCGCACCAATGGCATTGACCAGTTTGGTCTCGTTGAGCGCCATATCGCCCCGCAGGACGGCAAAGATCAGCAGGGATTGGTCCCGTCCCGCCATTTCAGCGGTCATGAAGACGGCTTTGGCGGTCTTGGTCGGGGAAATCGCCAGAAAAGCGGTCAGGTCCGCAATGGAGGTGACATCCGGGGTGGCGACTTTTTCAACCGGTAATAGTTCTTCCGCTTCCGG
>CAYUSC010000011.1:0-1633 GCA_964447265.1 uncultured Candidatus Brevefilum sp. | reverse complement strand
ATCTCCCGTCGGGCCAGGTCGGTGACGACTTCCTCGTGGGTCATCGCCAGCACCATATCATGGCCGTTGCGGTCCTTGAAGCGGGCCATCTCATCGCCAATCTGGGACCAGCGGCCGGTCTCCTGCCAGACATCGGCGGGATGCACCACCGGCATGGTCAGTTCTTGCCCGCCGATGGCATTGATTTCCTCCCGCATGATGGCTTCAATCCGGTTCAGGGAGCGGCGGGCCAGGGGCAGGTAGGTGAAGATCCCCGCGCCGAGTTGGCGGATGAAACCCGCCCGCAGCAGAAGCTGATGGCTGGTTGTTTCAGCATCGGATGGCACCTCCCGCAGGGTGGTGCTGAAGGCTTGGGAGAGGCGCATGCGTTAGTTGTCGCTTTCCGGTGAGGGTTCGCTGGTGGGCGTGGGTTCGTTTTCGATTGCGGTGTCCGCCGGCGGTTCGGGCAGGTTGGAGAGATCCACCTTTTCTTCCATGGTGACCTTACCGCGCAGGAAAGCGCCTTCTTCGGTGGCGAAACTCTGGGTGGTCACATCGCCATAGACCCGGCCGGTGGCACGGATTTCCAGCTTTTCCGCCACGATCGGCGCGTTGACCGTCCCGGCCACGATGACCGTGCCGGCTTTGAGCGTGTTGCAGGTCACCCGGCCGGTCTCGCCTACGATCACCAGACCGCGTACGGCAATCTCGCCTTCCAGAGTGCCTTCAATCCGGACGCCGCCCTTGCCCCGCAGATCGCCCTTCCAGTTGATGCCGGGACCGAGGACGGTGGTGACCCGTTCGACAGGGCCGACGGATGGTTGGGTATTGGTGGGTTTGTTCTTATTACCGAATAACATGAATGAGTCCTTTCAGTTAATTATATTTATCTGTTCAACGGCTGGGGCATACTCTAGCGGTGGGGCGGCCAGATCGTCCCGGCCGGGACTACACCGCGATCCGGCACATCGGCCTTGACCGTGGCGCCGTTGCCGACCAGGGCGTAAGCCCCGATTTTGACATTGAGGTTGACTGTGGCGCGCATCCCGATCAGCGTGCCTTCACCGACCGTCACGCTGCCAGCCAGCGTAGCGCCAGGGGAGAGGTTGACCGTTTGGCCCAGCTGGCAGTCATGCGAAACGATCGCGCCGGTGTTGATGATCGTGCCGAACCCGGCGGTCACTTCCGTGCCGACATAGGCCAGGGGAAAGACCTGCACGCCATCGGACAGTTGGACGCTTTCTTCAATGAAGGCGGTGGGGTGGATCACTGTGGGGAACTGGAAACCAGCCTGCCGTAACAGGTCAAAAACAGCCAGGCGGGCATTCAGGTTGCCGATCCCACCCACGCCATTGACCGCCAGGCGGATGCTATCGGCGGCTAATGCGGCCAGGGAATCCCGCCCGCCCAGAACAGGCAGACCTAATACGGTCTCACCGGCGGGGACGCCGTCATCCACAAACCCGAGCAGGTCATATCCACCCATCTTCTGAATCAGCGCGGCCAATGAGCGGCCATGCCCGCCCGCGCCAAAGATCACCAGGCGTTTTTCGCCTTCCGGGATCGGGGGCAAAGAGGCTGTGGCCTTTTGAGCGAGCAGGTCCATGACCATCTGACCGGTGACCAGCGGACCAAGCGGCAATTCCGCCAGGTC
>CAYUSC010000010.1:0-35349 GCA_964447265.1 uncultured Candidatus Brevefilum sp. | reverse complement strand
CTTCACAGGACAGCCTTTATCATTTAATTATTCTCTCTTACCTTCTACGCCTGCCGCCGACCATCGAGGCAAAGTACATCAACTGCAGGACGGAGGTGGCAACCGCGGCCACATAGGTCATTGCTGCGGCATTCAACACCTGGTTGACGCCCCGATCTTCCTCAACCGTGGTCACCAGGCCGTTGGTCTTGAGCAATTGCTTGGCTCGGCGGGAGGCATTCAGTTCCACCGGCAGGGTGGCAATCGAGAAGATCGCCCCGGCGGAAAATGCGATCACGCCTAACCAGGCCAGGTCACTGAACTGCAGGAGCAAGCCCAACATGATGAAAATCCAACCCACGGTTGTGCCAATGTTGACCACCGGAACCATTGCCGTGCGCAGCCGCATGGGGAGGTAGTCTTCCTGATCCTGTTGGGCGTGGCCAAGTTCATGCGCCGTGATCGCCATGGAGGCGACGCTGGCTGTCTGGGCGATATCCTGGGACAGGCTCAGGACGTTTTGGTTGGGATCATAGTGGTCGGTCAGTTTGCCTGGGGTTCCTTTCAACTGCATCCCGTACAGCCCCATCCGGTCTGCCAGGCGTTGAGCCACCTGAGCGCCGTTCAGGCCGCTGTGATTGGGTATCTGGCTCCAGCGGGAATAGCTGGAATTGACATAGAACTGCGCGATCATGCTCAGGATGAGCGCCGGCAGCATGTAAACCAGATAGTTGAGGTTGAAAACTGGAAAAAACATGGTTCTGATCCTAGTCTACATTAATTGACCATATCGAGCAGGACTTCTATAGCCTTGTCGAGTTGAGGGTCGATACCGTTGAGGTAATCATCCTCGGTCAGTTCAACTTCATAATCGGGGGTCAGGCCGATATCGCTGATCTGGGTGCCGTTGGGAGTCAGCCAGCGGGCGATGGTGATTCTCACGCCGCCTGCATCATCTGAAAGGGCGATCCAGGTCTGCACGGAACCTTTTCCGTAGGTGGTCTCACCCACCAGAACGCCGCGGCCGGTATCCTGAATGGCGCCAGCAGTGATCTCGGAGGCTGAGGCTGTGCCGCCGTTCACCAGAACCACCAGCGGGATATCCGTTGCGGAACCGCCAGGGATTGCATCATAGTTATAGGTTGTGCCATCGCCATATTGTTCGTACATCACCACGCCGTCGCTGATGAATTCGGAGACGACTTCAATGGCTGTATTCAGGTATCCGCCGCCGTTATCGCGCAGATCGAGGATCAGACCAACCGGGTTTTGGGCCAGCAGATCCGCCAGGGCAGCCCGCAGTTGTTCGGTGGAATTGTCGCCATAAGTATAAAGGGCAATATAGCCGATATTGTTGTCGAGCATTTCGTAATCCACGGTTGGGACGACGATGTGTTCACGGGTGATGGTCACGTCAAAGGTTTCACCATCACGGTTAATCGTGAGGGTTACGCTTGTCCCGGCAGGGCCGAGAATTTGCTGGAGGACCAGGTCACCAGGGGTGCCGGTCATATCCACACCGTCAATGGCGATGACTTTGTCGTTGGGCTGCAAACCTGCCGCTTCGGCGGGCGAACCCTTCATGGGGCTGATGATTTCAACGTAATCACCGGTCACATCCACATAGGCACCGATGCCTTCATATTCACCCGTCAGGGATTCATTGGCTTGGTTAAATTCTTCCGGGGTCATATAGGAGGTGTGTTTATCGCCCAGGGAGGCCAGCATGCCCTCGATGGCGCCGCGCATCAACTCGGTATCATCCAATGGCTGATCGACATAGTTTTCATGCAGCAGGTCCCAGGTTTCCCAGAAGGGGGCGAACAATTCCGTCTGATCAGCGGGTGTGCCGGTGGAGGGATCTGCCGTAACGGTAGTCTCTGTCGTGATCACCGGGACATCGGTGGCCTCAGTTGTTATCGTGGTGCTTTCATCCGTGCATGGCGGGCATTCATAGGGACCGCTGGCATAGGAGGGTTCCAACCCGAGCCATTTTGGCCCAAAATATCCAACGCCAACTCCTGCCGCAAAAACCAGGGCGAGGACGATCACCCCGATCACGATTGATAAACAAGTGCGTAAGCCTTTATTTTGCATAGTGAACTCCTTAGATTCCTGCCATTACAATTAATGGATCCGGTGGACAGGGAAGAAGAGATGAATGATACCGGATATTTCAGGTCATTTTCAATATTTTATGAAGATTACCACAGATTTATTAACAAAGGATATATTATCCCCCAATTGATTTTTTAAACAGGGTCAATTCCCGCCTGTGATAAGGCGGAAAGCAACAAAGTCGTCATGGCACGGGTGCCGTGGATCAGACAGTTCTCATCGACGTCAAAATCGGGCGTATGCAGCATGGCGTATTTGCCTTGCTCGGGATTGGCCGCGCCAATCCAGACCATTGCGCCGGGCACAGTCCGGGTGTAGAAAGCAAAATCCTCGCAGTTGAACGGGAAGGTGGATTTCACGTGAAGCAGGTCTGAACTGAATGCCAATTTTAGATCGGGGAGAGTATTCCGAACCAGGTCCGGATCGTTACGCATATCCGGCATGAAACCGACCGGCTCCAACCGGTAGCGGGCATGAGCTGCTCCGCAGATTGTGTTCAGCGCCGCTTTGATCCGCCCCAATGCCGCCTGGCGCAGGTGGGGATTGGCAGCTTTGATCCCGGCCCCAAATTGACCCGGCCAGGCATCCGGATGTTCCGCATTCCGGCTGGCATCATAGACAATGAAGCGTTCCAGTTCAGGTGGCCCCTGCTGCATCAAATCACAAAAGCGCTCCATCTCGGGCCAGGTTTCTGGCAGGTGCCAGATGTTCATCTCACGGATCGCCCGACAGCAACGTTCTGCAACTTCATCAAGGTCCGCTTTTGGACCCTGCCAATCCTGATTTTGGAATAGGGTGACCAGAAAATGTTGAAAACCGGAGAGGAAAAGGCCGTCTGTCCAGGCAACGGTGCCACAGGGGAAGGGGGAGACATGCAATCCAAAGATGGCGGCTGGTTTGGGGTTGGTGAGCGCCCCGGCTCGGATCATTCGCAGCGCGCCGGTGATCTGTTCTTCTTCAGCCTGGAAGAGGATTCGGATATTCCCCGGCACGGCATCACCCAGAGCAGCAATGACCGCGGCAACGCCGACACCGATTGCACTATGGACATCATGCCCACAGGCGTGCATCACCCCGGGAATTTGGGAGCGGTAGGAGACTTCATTTACTTCTTGAATGGGTAGGGCATCCAGATCCACCCGCAGGGCGACGGTGGGTTTGCTGGGATCGGTGACCCAGTCAGCCACCAGGCTGTGCCCGCCCATTTGAGGCCGGACTTCCCAGCCATGTTTTTCCAACTCGGATTTTAGAGTTGCCGCCGTCCAGAATTCGTACTCGGAAAGTTCAGGATGCTGGTGCAGAGCGCGCCGTAAAGCAACCATGGCATCAAATTGAGCATAGCTGTGTTTGATGATCGCGAGATGAATGGGCGCGCTTACAGACAAGGTGAGATTGAGCCCCTTTATGAGGGAATGTTATTGGGCTGACAGAAAGAGAGTCTGCCCGGAGAGAAATTGGGTAAGCCTATTCTTTCTTATCCTTTTTCCCTTTTTTGCCCTTTTTCTCTTTCTTTTCCTTCTTTTCCTTCTTGTCTTTCTTGTCCTTCTTATCCTTATCTTTTCCCATTATTTACCTCCAGATTATGGTTTGAAAAGGCGATTCAGGATCGCCCTTTAATTTTACCGGAGAAGGTCCCCCAAGTCTAAGATATTCTGGATATGGGGGCTGCCATCGTGAGGATTATGACCGACAGATATGGTGGTCATCCCAAGCTGCTGCGCCATGGTCAGATTAGTGGGGGAGTCGTCAATAAACAGACAATTTTCTGGCGATTCGTTGATAAGGTCCATGGCAATTTGGAAAGCCTCTGATTGCGGTTTGCAATAGGGGGCCATGTCGTAGATATCAACGATTCTGAGGAAGTGGTCGGTGACATCCAATAGTTCGAGTACTTTTTGAGCGTGTTTGCGATCTGAATTCGTCAACACGTATTTTGGCAGGGTGATACTGGCAAGAAGTTCTCCAAGAGCCAAGTCCTGGGAGAGATATTCTTCCAGAGGGACATCATTCAAATAATTCAGGTAGGTGTCCATGTCAACCTGATATTCCGATTGAAGTCCGCGCAGGGTCGTGCCATAGGTTTGAAAAAGCCGTTGACGCAGTTCAGGGATCTCTTCACTTGAAATATGTAATTCATCCTCCATGAACCGGTGAATGCGCAGGAGAAGATGGTCCATCAGGTGGCTGTTTTGAGGGTAGAGCGTGTCATCCAGGTCGAACAGGATGGCTTTATAAGCAGTGGTGTTTATTTTTTGGGCCGGGTTATTCATAGGGCAATTATAGCAGGGTTGGTTCCCCACCCTGTTAGCGATTGATTAAAAATCGCCCCCAACGAGGAGAATTCATTGGGGGCGGACATAATTGTTGGTGGATCTTATTGGATCAGGGTAATACTCCAGGGACCCGGATAGACATAGCCCAGCGCTTCATTGTATTTCTGCCAGGCTTCTTCCTGGGTCATCCCTTCCGGCAGGACGGTGAAGTTGACACCGCCGCCACCGCCGCCCTGGCCTTGCGAGGTCCAAATGTCAAATTCGATCCCTTGTGCCAGAAGGATCTCCCGGGCAGCTTCAACTTCGGCATCCGGGATGATTTCAGGCGGGCTGATCTGCAGGGCTGTGACCGTCAGGATCAGCGGATTGCCAGGATTGGATTGGCCCTGGAGGAAATTGAGGATCAGACAACGGCCATGGTCCACGGTTTGGAACTCCGCCGGGACCACCCATAGCACGCCATCCGCTTCTGTCCCAGGCTTGAGGCTGTAATCCGTATCATAAACAACGCTGCCGCCGATCATTGGGCCTTCGGTTTTGAAATCGCTCAAATAGGCGGAATAGATCCACCAGTCTTTTTCGGTTGGCTTCTGGTAACAGACCATGAGCTGGGTCATGGAAGGTGTGATCAGCGCTTTGGGAACCAGCATTTCAATCCCGTTGACCACCACGGATGGCAGGTTCTCGACAACGGTCATGGGTGCCACCTCAGCCGTGAAATCAAAGGTGTACGTGCCGACATACCCTTCCGGCAGGTATGGTGGGATGGTGCCTGAGGGGTAAGGCGTGGCTTCGGGATCAAAGGGGAAACCGGCAATGTAATTGTTCATACTGGTGCCATCCAGGGTGATGACCCATTGCAACTGGATCTCACTTTCCTGCACAGGCTCGTTGAAACCAACACTCCACGAACCCTGAATCACACCGGGTTGGCCTTCAACGTGGTTGATCTCAATGGAACCTATCCCCGAACCCCAAATGGGGTTGCCGTCGGCATCATTCATATAGATTTGCCCCAGCAGTCCGGCCGCATCCGGCACATCCGGAAGCCCGGTGATGGTGAAGCCAAGGCCGGCTCGCAGGGCATCCACGAAGACCCAATCCAGGGTGACGGTGACTTCCGCCTGGGTTTGCGAGGCGATGGGGGTGGACGAGGTTTCGGGTGTCTCTTCGGGAACGAACAGGGCGGCGATGGGAATATCCATATAGAAAGGCCAGGGGCCATTGATCGGATCTTCGATGCCAGTTGCGGTCAGGCTGTTGAGGGTCAAATTGGCCGTGTGGGCACCATCCGGGTTGGTGGTGGGGAACCGCAGCAAGCTGCAGGGTAGCCCTGAATCGGTTTCGATGATTTGTTGGCTGGTTGGGCTGGCAACAGGACCTTCGCCAAACTGGAAGGTGGCATCCTGGACGGATCCGAGGGGGACGCCTTTGTCCGCAGGGTCTGAACATACCGTCACATCGGTGTAATTGGGGGTGATTTGCACGGATTCCAACTGGACGCTGACCCCGTTCAAGGTCACCTGATAGGTTTGCTGCATGTAAATAGTGAATCCGCGATAGAGGGGGACATTTTCCAGATCGAAGTGGAATTGGGCTACAGGCGCCTGGGTGGGATCATCCGCAGGTACCAGGGGCAGATCCACTGAAAAGCTAATCGACTCGCCGACCACATCCACCTGAATTAGATGGTAGAAGGCGGCGATGATCTGTTGGGTATCCGGATCCGTGGCCACCATCGAGCCGCTGGTTCGGGCAGGGGTGAAACCATTGAAGGTCAGCACGGGTTTGCCGACCATCAAGCCATCCTGCAAGGCGTCAACGGTGTAGGCCAGGGCGAGCCGGCCTTCGTCAGCATAAACCCAATCGAGGGTCAGGCTGTTTGATTCAATCGTCTGGGATTGCCCAACGGGATAAACCTGATGGACTTCTGTTGATAAGTCTTCTTCAGGGAGGAAGGCCGGTTCAGCGCTCATTCCCAGATCGGTCACCAACCCCGATTCCTCCACAGCTTGCAGCCCGGGGTCATTGCTGCTGAAGATGCTGCGGATAAAGGCGGATACCTTTTGGGGACCAAAACCGATAAAGAGTGCGCTGATCAACAGGACAGTCACCAACAAAATGATGAAAACAGGCCGTTGATAGAGAGGACGGTGGTTAAGAGAATTTTTGGGCATTTTGCCCTCCAGTGTAATTTTTTGCCAGAGTGAATTGACAAATTCCGGACTGGGATCATCCACCCAGGTGATTTCACGAACTTTCATTTCCATTTCAATCATTGCGGTTTTAGGCATGATCTTCCTCCATTTGTTCCTGCAAGCGGGCGAGCAGGCGGGATACTTGTTTGCGAATGGCATCCTGTTTGCTACCCTGAATGACCGCGATATCCTTGTAGGTCAGTTGAGCGACGAAGCGCAGCCGGATCAGTTCCTGTTCGGGCTCGGGAAGGGCTTGGATCAGACGGCCCAGCCTTTTGAGGTCATCCGAGCGGGTGGCCTGTTCCAGCAGGTTGACCTGGTCATCTTTCAGGTTGAGGTCTTCCAGAGGAACATCCGGTTGATCCGACCGGAAGTGGTCCGCGGCCTGGTGGCGGACGATGGTGAACAGCCAGGCAGGGAATTGGCCTTTTTCAGTGTAGTTGGGCAGTTGTTCAAAAACCTTCAGGAACACCTGCGAGGTCAGATCCTCGGCTTCTTTGTCCTGATTGACGCGATAGCGGAAATAGCGATAGACGGGGGCAACCCAGCGCCGGTAGAGGCGTTCGAAGGCTGCCAGGTTACGTTTGGCTCTGAGGGCCGGGGTTTGGTCCACATCCATAGTGTTTCACCCTTTTCTACGATTGGATTGGTCAGATCATGATCTTTGGGAACCAAATGATGGATTCCTAACTATTAAAACGAAAAATTGCCCGCTTGCGGACAATTTCTCTCAAATGTTAACAATTGGTGGGTCAGGCTTTTTTGAAGGCCAAACCGATCCAATCCCCCTGTTCAGTGCGTTCCAGGAATTTGAACCCGAACTGTTCGGCCTTTTGGCGCATTTCTTCTTCCTGATGGTTAAGGATGCCCGCGAGCAGCAGGTATCCGTCGGGGCTGACCAGCTTGCCCAGGCCGTCATCGAACAAGCGCAGGATGATCGGGGCGAGGATGTTGACCAGCACTAGCGGGGCTTCCTGATAGGAATAGCGGCCGGTGAGGACCTCTTCCACCGAGCCTTTACCGATCTCGAGTAACTCCGGGGAAATGTCATTCAGGCCGGCGTTTTCCTGGGTGGAGACCACGGCCGCGCCATCCACATCCACTGCGATGGCATGTGTTGCACCCAGTTTCAGAGCCGCAATCGAAAGGATGCCGGAGCCGCAGCCGATATCGAGTAGCGGTTGGCCGGGTTGGACGTATTTTTCCAGAAGCTCCAGAATGAGCTGGGTGGTGGGGTGGGTGCCGGTGCCGAAGGCCATCGCCGGGTTGATGCGCACGATCGTGCGGGTTTCGCCAGCTTTGGGTTCCTGCCAGGCCGGCAGCACGAGGATCTTTTCGCCAATCGAAATGGGGGTGTAGTGCTGTTTCCAGGCCGCCATCCAGTCCTGATCGCGAACTTCGGTGTAGGTTGGCTCGGGCAGGGGGGCAATTCGTCCCATGTACCAGAGCGCTTCTTCCAGCTTCTGGCGGGTTTCTTCGATGTGTTCATCCACGGGGATATAACCCGAGACGGCCAGGCTGCCGGTGGGGAGAGCTTCCTGGGTGTGCTCGTCAAAACGGGTCACGGATTCAACCGCCACCCCATTGGAGACAAAGCGGCCGATAACATCGGCGAGGGCTTCCGCCAGTTCACCGTTATCGGTGATGAATTGCACCTTGATCCAGCGGATCGGGCCTTCGTTTTGATCAGCCACCGAACACCTCACGCAATTTATCCATGAAACTCTGCTCCTGGATCTTGATATCCGGGTCCATAGTCATTGCTAACTTCTCAAAAAGCTCGCGTTGATCGTTGCTCAGATGGGTTGGAACCTGTACGGAGACGGTCACAAGCTGGTCGCCTTTTCCCGAACCGCGCAAATGGGCGATGCCGCGCTCACGCAGCCGGAAGACCTTGCCAGGCTGGGTGCCGGGTGGGATGCGCAGGTCAACCTCACCTTCGAGGGTGGGAATTTTGATCTCATCGCCGAGAACCGCCTGGGCAATGTTGATATCCAGGTCCAGCAGGATGTCATCATCCTTGCGGCGGAAGAAGTCATGTTTGCGGACGTCAATTTCAAGATAGAAATTGCCATTCGGGCCGCCATTGGTGCCAGGCTGACCTTCGCCTGCCAGACGGATCTGCACGCCGCTGGAGACGCCCGCCGGGATGGAAACCATCTTGGCGACGGTTTTGCGTTCCAGGCCCCGACCGTTACAGGTGGGGCAGGGAGTGTCGATCACTTCACCCCGGCCGTTACAGCGCGGGCAGGTGACCACCTGCACCATCGACCCCAGCAGGGTCTGATGGACCTGGCGGACTTCACCCTGACCGTTGCATTGCTGGCAGGTGCGGGGGGAGGTGCCGGGTTTGGCACCGGAGCCATGACAGGTATCACAGGTCTCGTCCCGGGTGATCTGAATTTCCTTTTCAACACCGAAGGCCGCTTCTTCAAAGGTCAGGGTGATCCGGCTGGAGAGGTCAGCGCCGCGCCGGGGCGCGTTTCGTGAGCGACGGTTGGCGCTGCCAAAGCCGCCAAAGCCGAAAATTCCTTCCAGGATGTCGGAAAGGTCGATATTGGTGAAATCGGGCATGCCCTGCGAGCTGACGCCGGCATGTCCGTAACGGTCATAGGCCGCGCGTTTGTCCGCATCGGAAAGGACCGCATAAGCTTCGTTGATCTCTTTGAATTTTTCTTCAGCGTTGGGGTCTTCGCTGACATCAGGGTGATATTGGCGCGCCAGATTACGGAAAGCCGATTTCAGTTCATCGTTGCTTGCCGACCGGGAAACACCTAATATCTCGTAGTAATCACGTTTTTCCATATTAATTTATCTTGTCGTATTGAATGTAATAATGCCTGTTGGTTAATAAATCCGGATAAGTCTACTCAGGTAAGGTCGGTTGGTCAACCGGCCCAGGGTTAAGAAAATGGGGCAGGTGCCCGATGTGATTCGGGCACCTGTAATTAATTATTCGTATGCGGACTGGTCGTTAAACCTGCTTGAATTCACCATCCACAACATCTTCGTCATCGTCACCAGGTTTCCCTTCCGGAGCGGCTTTACCGTCCGCGGCGTCGGGGGTTGCGGTCTGTTGCTGCTGGTAGGCAGCCTGGCCGACCTGCTGGAGGACTTCCGTCAGGGTGTCGGTGGCGGATTTGATCGCTTCCAGGTCTTCGCCGTCTTTGACATCGCGGACTTTGGAGACAGCATCTTCCACTTTTTGCTTGATGTCCGCGGGCACCTTGTCGCCCAGGTCTTTCAGGGTCTTTTCGGAGGTGTAGACCATGTTATCGGCATGGTTCTTGGCTTCGATCAGGTCCTTGCGCTTGCGATCCGCTTCGGCATTCGTTTCAGCTTCCTGGCGCATCTTGTCCACTTCCGCATCGCTGAGGCCGGAGGAAGCGGTGATGGTGATGTTCTGGCTGCGACCGGTGGCCTTATCCTGAGCGGTGACTTCGAGAATGCCGTTGGCATTGATGTCAAAGGTCACTTCGATCTGCGGGACGCCGCGCGGCGCTGGCGGAATGCCATCCAGAACGAACTTGCCGAGGCTCTTGTTATCGGAGGCCATCGGGCGCTCACCCTGCAGGACATGGATCTCCACCTGGGTCTGGCTGTCACTCGCTGTGGAGAAGACCTGGCTTTCGCGGGTGGGGATGGTGGTGTTGCGCTTGATCAGGGGGGTAGCCACGCCGCCGAGAGTCTCAACCGAGAGGGTCAGGGGGGTCACGTCGAGCAGGAGGATGTCTTTAACTTCGCCGCCCAGAACGCCAGCCTGAATTGCGGCGCCCACGGCCACGACCTCATCGGGGTTGACGCCCTTGTGGGGTTCCTTGTGGAACATCTTCTCAACTTCGGATTGGATCTTGGGCATGCGGGTCATCCCGCCGACCATAACGATCTCATTGATGTCGCCGGTGGAGAGGTTGGCGTCATCCAGGGCCTGTTTCACAGGTTTGAGGCTGCGCTGGACCAGGTCATCGGTCAGTTGTTCCAGTTTGGCGCGGGTCAGAGTGAGTACGAGGTGTTTGGGGCCTGAGGCATCTGCCGTGATGTAGGGCAGATTGATCTCAGCCTGCATCGTGGTGGAAAGTTCGATCTTGGCTTTTTCAGCGGCTTCTTTGAGGCGCTGGAGGGCCTGGCGATCACCGCGCAGGTCAATACCGTTTTCTTTCTTGAATTCGTCCGCGATGTAATCAATGACGCGCTGATCGAAGTCATCACCGCCGAGGAAGGTGTCGCCGCTGGTGGAGCGGACCTGGAAAACGCCTTCACCGACATCCAGGATGGAGATATCGAAGGTGCCGCCGCCCAGGTCATAGACGCCGATCACTTCGTTTTTCTTCTTATCGAGGCCGTAAGCCAGGGAGGAGGCTGTGGGTTCGTTGATGATCCGCAGGACTTCCAAACCGGCGATCTTACCGGCATCCTTGGTGGCGTTGCGCTGGGCATCGTTGAAATAGGCCGGGACGGTGATCACAGCCTGGGTGACGGGTTCGCCCAGATAGGCTTCGGCGTCACGCTTGATCTTGGAGAGGATCATGGCCGAAATCTCGGGTGGGGAATATTCCTTGCCGCCGAGTTTGACGCGCACATCGCCATTGGGGGCTTTGGCAACCTCGTAGGGCACCAGTTTGAGCGCGCGCTGGACTTCGGGGTCATCGAATTTGCGACCCATGAAGCGTTTGATTGAAAAGACGGTGTTTTCAGGGTTGGTGATGGCCTGGTTGCGGGCCACCCGGCCCACCAAGCGTTCACCGTTCTTGTTGACTGCAACTACGGAAGGGACCAGGCGTTCGCCTTCAGCGGAAGGGATGACGACCGGCTCACCGCCGACCATAACTGCGCCGACGGAGTTGGTTGTTCCGAGATCAATACCAATGATTTTTCCCATTTTATTTATTCTCCTGTTTCTATCTGGCTACTCGCACCATTGCGGGGCGGATGACACGATCTGCAATTTTATAACCGGGCTGGACGACCTCAATGATCTGCCCTTCGGAAAAGTCCGGATTATCTTCCTGGGTGATGGCTTCATGGATGTTCGGGTCAAATTCATCCCCGGGCTTGATCTCCATTCGTTCCACACCTTCTTTATTCATCAGATTAACCAATTTCTGCTGGATCAATTCGATCCCATTCACCCAGCCATTGATATCTTCGCCTTGCGGCCGGTGGGCCAGGGCGCGTTCCAGGTCATCGCTGGCGCCGAGGAACACCTTAATGATGTTCGCTTTGGCATCCTGATAGGACCGATCCGCATCCCGGGCGACCCGTTTTTTATAGTTATCAAAATCGGCCCGGCTGCGCAGCCAGGAATCTTTGGTCTCTGCAACTTCTTTTTCAAGACCTTCGATCTGTTTTTCGAGAGCGTCGTATTCATCGAAAGTCAGGGCAACCATCGCCTGTTCGGTGTTTTCGTCCTCAGGCTGGCTGTTCTTCTTTTCTTTATCTTTTGGTTCTTTTGCCATAAAAAATCTCCGTTGAAATTTATTCTTCAAATAATGACTTTACCTAAACAGCCAGCGTCTCTGAGACGAGGTCGCTCAGGACATTGGCGACAAACCGCACGGTTGAAATGGTGCGGTCGTAGGGCATTCGGATCGGACCAAGCACACCGACCGAACCTGTCAGGGTGTTGGGGTCGCCGTAGCGGGCCAGGACCACGGAACACTGCCGCAGTTCATCCCAGGTGCCTTCACCGCCGATCAGGACCTGAATGCCGCCTACATCGGTGTTCATCACCGTGCTGGCCAGCAGATTTTCCAGCAGGGAGCGCTCTTCCAGGATATGCAAAGCCTGGCGGGCCTCCTCCGATTCGGAAAATTCCGGCTCAGCAAGCACATTGGTCATCCCATCCAGATAGATTTCGCCGGTGGCGGATTCCTCGGTGAGGGCCATTTCGGCCAGCAGCACGGTGAGGATCTCCACACCCAGGCTGTCCAGTTGCAGCCGGATGCGGGACATCTGTTCGGCGTCGCAGCGCACGCAGAGGTTGGAGATCTCCGCGGCGACGGCGGAAAGCCGGTCCTGCGGGACGGCCTCGGCGAGGGTGATGAATTGCTGGCGGATCTCACCGCCCATCAGCACCAAAACCATCAGCACCTGCCGGCCTCGGGTGGCGACCAGTTCCAGGTGTTTGAAGATCGTCTTTTCCGAGTGCGGTGCGGTGACCAGCGAGGCGGCCTGCGATTGGTTGGCCAATACGGAGGCTGCCAGCTTGAGCCACTGTTCCACATCCTGGCGGGATTGGTAGAACTGGTGGGTGATCGTGCGGCGGGTGTTGGTTGGCAGCCCGGTCTTGTTGACGAGGTTACCCACGAAGAAGCGATAACCCTCCTCGGTGGGGACCCGGCCGGCGCTGGTGTGCGGCTGGCGCAGCAGACCATAGTCGGTCAGAGTGGCCATCTCGTTGCGGACCGTGGCGGAACTCATCGACAGGTCATATTGCTCCACGATCGTGCGCGATCCGACCGGCTGGGCCGTGCGGATGTGCTCGTGGATGATGAGCGTCAGGATGAGTTTTTGGCGGTCTGAAAGTCGCATGATAACCCTTGTTTGTGTTAACATTTAGCACTCTCGAAGTGAGAGTGCTAAAACAGCACAAAATTAATGTTACCATGACGAAAAATGGCCGTCAAGAAAAGAAGGGCGGCCAGGGCGTAAGAGTTTTGTTAGAAATTATGGGGGAAAAGAAGGGGGGGTATGGAGAGAAGCAGGGGGCTGGTTTTCAGGTTTTAGGTAATCAGGCAATTAGTTTATTGGGGGATTGGGTAAAAAGGAATTTGGAGACTGGGCAATTGGGACACAGGGCATTAGGGGACTGGGGAATGGATCTGGATTGCGTAGATAGAATTTCAATTTGTAGAGGCGTGAGCTCTTTTAAAACCAAATTTACCATTACCTAATACCTAATACCTAATACCTAATACCTTTTCACCAATCACCATTCACCTTTCACTTCTTTATCACCACTCTCTCCACAAACCGATCCACGCCCCCAAACTTGTACTTATAATCCTCGTTGCCGCGCATGAAGTCAAATTCCGTGACGCCATTTTCCGTGGCCCAACGCAGGAGGTTCGCCAGCAGCAGCCAGCCGGGGGAGTAGCTGCGAAATTCGCCATCCCAGCCGGAGTTATACAGCCAGACGCGATTATTCCAGATGAAGGAATAGTGCGCGGCGGCCTTTTTGCCATCCAGCGTGTAAAAAGCGAGTTGCAGCCAGCCGTTTTCCAGCGCCACCCGGGCGACATTATGCATGTGGGCGCGCATGGGTTCGGTCAGGAAGGCCTGCTTCTCGGGGTCCTGGGCCATCATGTCAATGAAGGCGTCCACCTCGACATCCAGCATTTCGGGATCTTCCACGAAATACAGCCCCGGCTGCACCGGGTCAGTATCGGCATTGCGCAGCTTCCGGCGGATCTCATGGCGCTGTTTCTTATCGAGGCTCATCAGATAGGCCTCGAAATCGCCGGGCAGGGAGACCAACGGGGAGGGCTGGAGCCGGGTTTGCCGGTGCTGCCAGCCGCGTTTTTCGGCTTCGGTTTGCAGCGCGACCAGGGTGGGGGAGCTGTCGAGCAGGTTATGCAGGTCCAGCACGTCCCAGGGTGGAATATCTTCATTAATTAATAGGAAATCCAGCAAACCGGAGAGGAAGGCGGGTAAATTTTCGGCGGTGACGATGAAGTCGAGGAAGTCAGAGACCTCCACTGCGCCGATGAATAATAAGGCATGGATGCCGTCCTGATTTTTGGCGGCAAATAGCGGAGCGATCCCGACCAGTTCATTGCCCTCAAAGGCTGCAATCAGGACCAGTTCGCTATCCTTAGGCCATTCGCCGCCGCCCAGGGTCTGCCACCAGGTTGAGAGGTATTCAGGAGTCAGAAAAGGAACCGGGCTGACGGATTGTTTCAGCAGACGGTTCCAGGCATTGGTATATTGGGTCAGTGCGTCGAAGTTTTCGATTCTTTTAAATTCCATAGGAGGGATTATACCTTAGCGGACTAGTGTGTATAATGAAGGTATTAACCCACTGAGCTATTGGTCAGGTGCCTATGTATGATCTGAACATCTTACCCATCCACCTCCGGCAGGGGAGAAACACACCCGACTCCACCGGGATTCAGGCGTTTTCGCCACCTCGGAGGCCGGCCCGCGGTCGGGAAGAGGATGTCCTGATTGTCTCCCTCCATTTTTCCAACGGGGATGAGATCTCCGAGGAGCTCGTCCAGACCTGGACGGAGCATCTTTCGCACACTTTCTATAAAACAGCCGGGACGGTTACCGCCGCTCTGCGATCACTGATCGAGACATTGAACCTGACCTTGATGGAGCGCAATATCAAGACCGCCGCGGAGGGCGTCTCAGTGACGGCCGCCGTGAATCTGGCCGTGATCCATCGCCGCAGCCTCTATATCGCCCAATCCGGGCAGACCCACGCTTATGTGCTGAACCATCAAGGTCTGGAACACCATACCGATTCCGGCCAAACGGATCGGGGTCTCGGGGTGAGCCGGACGCCGACCATCCGCTATTATCAGGATGAGATCGGAACCGGCGCCTATTTCTTTACCACAACCACACCTTCGGAAAGCTGGCAGGATGCTTTGGCTTTTTCGGAGAATTATCCCAGCCTGGACCAGCTGCGCCGTAGGCTGCTCAACCAGGCGCCTTCCGAATTTGACCTGGGACTGGTGCAATTATTGTCCGGCGAAGGCAAGATCAACCTGATTCGGCCCGTCGCCAGGGGAACAATGCCGGAAAAACAGGCCGCACAGGAAACCGGCGGTGAGCCGATTGTTGAGGAACTTCCCGGTGAACAGGAGAAGGTGACCGTTCCGATTTCCGTCCAGGAGGAAGAACCCCTAGATCAGGTCGACTGGATGGAGGATGAGGATACAGAGCCGCAGGATGAAGTCATTCCTGTTGAGCCATTCATAGCTGAAACGCCCCAGGAAACACCCGTTCAGGAGACGCCTCAACCGAAGCAGCCTGTCCGGATACCAACCCCGCCCCGCCAGGTAACCCAGCGGACCCCGCTTTCTCATCTAAGCTCTGAACCGGAGGTTGATCCAAGTGATACAAAGTCCCGACAGAGCAGCCGCCGGGAAACCGCCGCGCCGCGGGAACCGTTCATCCAGCGTAATGCTGAATTTGAAGAAAAAAGCCTCAAGGGTATTTCCGCCGCGCTGAAGTGGTGGCGGAATGCGAAGGAGAAAATCCAATCTTTCTTTAAGGATTTGGTGGCTCACTGGTCGCCGGAAGGGACCGAACCGACCCTTTCGAAGAGCTCGCTGATCTTCATTGCGGTGGCTGTACCGCTGGTGGTTGTGGCGCTGGCCGTGGGTGTTTACCTCAGCCGGGGCAAGAGCCAACAATATGAATACTATTACCAGCAGGCCGAGCAATACGCTCAGGCGGCTGCGATGATGACGGACCCGGCCACGGCCAAAGAAAGCTGGAACCAGGCCCTCGATATGGTCGAATTGGCCGAGACCTATCGCTCCACAGATGAGACCGTGCTGCTGCGGGATCAGGTGGAAGACGCTCTGGACCTGCTGGATGGTGCGGTCCGGTTGGATTACCGTCCCGCATTGACCGGAACGCTCTATGATGGCATTGAGATCACGCGGATCATCACCGTTGGAGCGGACCTTTATCTAATGGATAAGGCGGGTGGGCGCGTGATTCACGCCGAAAGCCGCAGCGCTGGGTTTGAGGTGGATGCTGAATTCGTTTGTGCCGCCGGTAATTTTGAAACCGGCAGCATCGGCGCGCTGGTGGATATGGTTGCTCTGCCGATCAACAATCCCTACCTGGCCCATGTTCTGGCAATCGACGCTCAGGGGAATGTGGCTTACTGCGGTGCGGGGATGGACCCCATCGTGGCGCAATTACCCCAATCATCGGGATTTTCGGGTGAGATCACAGCGATCACTTATGCCAGCAACACCCTTTATGCGCTGATTCCCTCCGTCAGCACTGTGCGGGTGTATTACGCCACCAACAGCCTGTTCAGTGAAGCCCCAACCGAATTCTTCTCGGGGGTGGACGCGCAGAACATGCCAGAACTTAATCAGATTGTGGATTTGGCCGTCAACGGCGATATGCTTTACCTGTTGAAAGCCGATGGGTCGCTGATCTCCTGCGAAGGGAATGCCGTGGGCGACAGCGCAGTGGTTTGCGAGAAGCCGGTCACTTATGTGGATGGCCGGGTGGGGTTTGAAGACCAGGCGGTTACGATGCCGGCATCGGTATTTAATGAAGTGCTCTTCACTTCACCGCCTGACCAGACGATCAGCCTGCTGGATACTAACAGTGGCGACATCTACCAATTCTCGCAGACTTTCCGGCTGCACCGGATGCTGCGGCCGTCTTTTGGGAGTTATGAGGTGGAGAGCCCGACCGCAACAGCTTTTTACATCGGGATTGACCGGGTCGCTTTTATCGCTTTTGGGCACCAGTTGTATTACGGTTACCTCGGCCAATGAGCGAGCCGAGATGATGATGGAAATGAAACAGGGATTATGCAAGATAATCCCTGTTTTTAATCTACACAGACCTGATTCCTGGCAAGTGCTAACCTGACACTCGGCACTTGCGGGTTTGGATAATGGTTGATAATGTTATAATTGCTAACTTGAAGCAACCCCATGAATCATTAAGGAGAGATATGGCAAAAGTAGATCCCCGAATTGAAGAGCTGCGTGAGATGCGCGCTAAAGCTCAACAAGGCGGTGGGCAAGACCGGATTGACCGCCAGCATGCCAAAGGAAAGCTGACCGCTCGTGAGCGGCTGGCGATCCTGCTGGATGAGGGTAGTTTTACCGAGTTGGAAGCCTTTACCGTTCAACAGAATGACCCGGATGGCGATATGACTCTGGGCGATGGCGTGGTGACCGGCTATGGCACGGTGGATGGGCGGACAGTCTATGTCTACGCTCAGGATTTCACCGTTCAGGGCGGTGCGCTGGGCGAAATGCACAGCCGCAAGATCTGCCGGGTGATGGATCTGGCAGCCGCCAACGGCAGCCCGGTTGTGGGCCTGATCGATTCGGGCGGCGCCCGAATCCAGGAAGGCGTGAAAAGCCTGGGCGGCTATGCGGAAATTTTTAAGCGCAACGCCCAATATTCCGGTGTTGTCCCACAGATCAGCCTGATCCTCGGCCCCTGCGCCGGTGGAGCGGCCTATTCCCCCGCCATGACCGATATGATCATCATGGTTGACAAGCAATCCTTCATGTTCCTCACCGGACCGCAGGTCATTAAAACGGTAACCGGCGAAGAAACTGACTTTGAATCCCTCGGCGGCGCTCAGGTGCATTTGAATGAAAGCGGCACCGCTCACCTGGTGACCAAAGACGAAGAAGATGCCCTGAAGATGGCTCGCTATTTGCTGAGTTATCTGCCGGCCAATAACGTTGAGAATCCCCCCTATGTGGAGACGGATGACGACCCCACCCGGCTTTCACCTGCGCTGAATGAACTGGTGCCGGTGGATCCCGGAATGCCCTATAACATGCACACGGCAATCGAAGCCGTTGTGGATCAGGGAACTTTCCTGGAGACTCAGTCCGGATTTGCCCGCAATGCAATTGTCGGTTTTGCCCGCTTTGAGGGCTTTGCCGTTGGGATTGTGGCCCAGGAACCCAGTGTGATGGCAGGCGTGGTGGATATTAACGCAGCGGACAAGATCTCCCGCTTTGTCCGTTTCTGTGATGCTTTCAATTTACCGATTGTGACTTTCATCGACTCGCCCGGCTTCCTGCCCGGCGTCAGCCAGGAACACGGCGGCATTATCCGCCACGGCGCCAAAGTGCTCTATGCCTATTCCGAAGCGAATGTGCCCAAGGTCAGCGTGGTGACCCGTAAAGCTTATGGCGGTGCCTATGTTGTGATGAGCAGCAAGTTCCTCGGTACGGATTTCTACTATGCCTGGCCGAGTGCTGAAATCGCCGTGATGGGCGCTGAAGGGGCCACCAACATCCTTTATGGCAAAGAGCTTAATGACGCGGAAGATCCCAAAGCGGAGCGAGAACGGCTTGAGGCGGAATATCGCCAGAAGCATCTCACACCCTATGCGGCTGCCCGGGCGGGCTATGTGGATGATGTGATCGAACCTGCTGAAACCCGCTGGATGATCATCAAAGCCTTACGGGCGATTGGCAATAAATCCGAGACACATCCTGCCCGCAAACACGGCAATATGCCGGTCTGAGAGGGACGCCATGTCTGTTATTGAACAAGGATTGTTGATCACCGGGATTGGCATGGGCTTGGTGTTCGTCGTCATTATTTTCCTTTGGGGATTGATGGCGTTGATGATGGCTCTGACTTCCGGCAGGAAGAATAAACCGGAAGAAGAAGCTCTCCCAACCCAGACCGATGAACCCCTGCTGCCTGAATTGGGGAACGCTGAAAGCGATAGACGGGCTGCCGCAGCCGCGGTGGCGGTGTCTTTGGCGCTGGCGATGAGCGGTGGAAGGAAGCTGCAAAGCGCCGCTCAGAGCGACCAGGGCGTCATCAGCCCCTGGCAGGCGGCTCACCGTGCCCGGCAACTGAACGAAAAGTAGATTGAGGATAACGCCATGATGATTAAAGTCGTGATAGATGGTCAAACTTATCAAGTAGATGTTGAAGATATTCATGCCCGGCCGGTGATCGCTGTGATTGAAGGCGAGCGCTATGAAGTCTGGCCGGAAGCTGACAGCTCAGCCAAAGCCTCGACGCCCGCAACAGCGGCCCCGGAACAGGTGGTTGCCAGCGCTTCCGCCCCCGCCCAGCCGCAGAGCGTTGGCGGAGGGAAGGATATGACTGCGCCGCTGCCCGGTGTGATCGTGGCAATCGCCGTCAAACCTGGCGATGCCGTCACAAAGGGGCAGGAACTTTGCACCCTGGAAGCGATGAAGATGAAAAATGCCATCCGCAGTAACCGGGATGGTGTGATCAGCTCAGTCGAGGTAGCAGTTGGCGATCAGGTCAGCCATGGGCAGGTCCTGATGACCTTTGGTGGTTAAGGGAGAAGCCAATGGACTTTACCTATTTAGTTGATGAATTAACTAAGGGATTTACAAATTTCACCTGGGGTAACGGGCTGATGATCCTGGTGGGTCTGGTCCTGATTGCCCTGGCCGTGATCAAGGAATATGAACCGGTTCTGCTCCTGCCGATTGGTTTTGGCTGTATTATGGCCAATATCGGCATGTCGACGGATGTGGGTTTCATGAAGGTCATCTATGACGCGGGGATCGCGACTGAGCTTTTCCCACTGTTGATCTTCGTCGGCGTGGGCGCAATGATTGACTTCAGCCCCCTGCTGGCCCAACCCAAAATGGTGCTGCTTGGTGCAGCCGGACAATTTGGTATTTACGGCACACTGCTCCTGGCCCTCCTGCTGGGATTTACCCTGCCCCAGGCTGCTTCGATCGGTGTGATTGGCGCAATTGACGGTCCGACCGCCATCTTTGTGGGCAGCAAGCTGGCCCCGGAAATGCTGGCTCCGATTGCCGTGGCGGCTTATTCCTATATGAGCCTGATCCCGATCATCCAGCCGCCGGTCATGAAGCTCCTGACCACCCGCAAGGAACGATTGATCCGGATGGAATACGCCCCGAAGCCGGTCTCCCGGCTGACCCTGGTGATCTTCCCGATCTTCGTTACGCTGGTGGTGAGCCTGGTGGCTCCGGACGCGGCGCCACTGATTGCCTCATTGATGCTCGGTAACCTGCTGCGGGAAAGCCTGGTGGTGGACCGTCTGAGCAAAGCTGCGCAGAACGAGATCATCAATATCTCCACGCTGTTCCTGGGCCTGGCGATCGGTGCGACCATGAAAGCAGAATCTTTCCTGAATTGGCAGACTCTGATGATCCTGGGCTTGGGCCTGATCGCCTTTGTGATGGATACCGTGATGGGCTTGCTGTTTGGGAAGCTGATGTCCGTGATGAGCGGGCACAAGATTAACCCCTTGATCGGCGCCTGTGGAATCAGCGCCTTCCCGATGGCCGGGCGGCTTTCCGCCAAGATGGCCCAGGATGAGGACTTTGAGAACTTTATCCTGATGCATTCCATGGGCGCCAACACTGCCGGGCAGTTGGGCAGCGTGATTGCCGGTGGTTTACTCCTGGCCCTGGTGAATGGGATGCTCTAAGTTCGTTTTACGAAAATTAATGGAAAAAGAGACGTCGGCAGCGATGTCTCTTTTTTTTATGGCTAAGATTTTGGAGAAATGTAAAAAATCCCCGGGAGGGGATTTTTGAGGGTGACAGGAAATGTGGGGCACGTGAAAGGGATTAATCGTCCTCGCGGAGGTCTTTAGGTTTCCAAAAACCGACCAGATCGCCCATGGACTCCAAAGTGATGTCTTCCCATTCATCAATTGCGAGTACCAAATAACCCAGGCCGCTCGTGGGGAGGGATTCAATTTTTCCATCAATGATCTGCAGATAAGCCTCCAGGCCGGGATTGTGACCGACGATCAGCACGGACTCATATTTATCCTTGATGTCCTTGAGGACTTTCATGTAGTCTGATGGTTCGCCCATGTAAAGATCATCCGAGACGATGACCTTGCCCTTATATTCAAGAGCTTCAGCCATAAGGTCGGCTGTGTCTTTGGCGCGGACAGCTGAGGAGGTGATGATCAGATCCGGGTTGAAATTGTTTTTCTTCATCACTTTAGCAATCAGCTTGATATCTTTTTTGCCGCGTTTTTTTAACGGTCGCTCATGATCCGCGAGACCGTCATCTTTCCAACTTGATTTTGCATGCCGCATTAGAAAAAGGGTCTTCATCCAAACAACTCCTTTAAGTAGGCTTTTTTAAATACCAAAACACCAAAAACATAATATCATAAATTTATCAAGAAATGATTTGTAAATGGTGGATTTGACGTGATATTAACCTGATTACGGCGTCTGAGAAACGCGGTTTTGGCGCAATCCCCTTCCAAGATGGCACTTTTTACTGTTTTGGGTTTTTTGGAATTGGGGTTATAATACATCCAATTTTCAACCCAATCCGATTAGGACTGGTTAGCACGAACAGCTTTGATTTAGGAAACGATTTATGAAGATTTTGGGTCGGCAGGCTCAACATTGGAGCAACTCAGATTCAGGCGCGCTGATGGCGGGCCTCTATCTGGCTTGGGAGATTTAACCCATGCGCCGTCACATGCAGAACATTTCTTTCCTGGCGATCATCGCAACTTTAATGGGTTGCGCCTTCTTCTTTTCCCAGCAGAACAACAACAGTTCGGATGATTCGACTTCTCCTCTTTCAGGGGCGGCCAGCGTGCCGGTGGTTGAATCGGTTGTGGATGTTCCTGATTGCGCCAGCGCGGATTTTGATGGCGATGTGATGGCGTGTCTTTCTCAGGCTGTGGAGGCTACACAAACACTGCTGGATTCGAAATTGGATGCCATCCTGGCTTTGACCATGGATTCGAACCTACGAATCAAATTGGTTGACAGCCAAATGAACTGGGAAGATTCGCGCGATGCGGATTGTGACCTCCTCAGAGGTCTGGAGACGGATTCGGATCAGAAAGATATGGATGAAATGACTTGTCTCCGTGAGGCCAACCTGGAACGACTGGATTACCTGAACCTGTTGTATTGTGAAATTGCTCCGGAAGCCGACTGCACTATTGATTAATTTCCCGAAAAGTTGAATAAATTCTAACAAGGACCATAAAGCAGGTTTCATCTGAGATTATCAGATGCGGATGGTTGAAAAAGGTTCAAAAAATCTTGTTTTTACAGGAAAGTGATAGGGTTTTATCGGTATAATTTCCCATAACTCGTGTAAACTGAACAAACGCAATAAATTTTTTACCACTTATTCTGTTTTGGGATTGAATTGTGTTAAATTAATAAAAAACTGGATAAATAGATTAAACAAAAAGAATCGTGTGGCATACTTTTCAAGCGAGATAAAATATTTTGAGGTGATTTAGATAATGTGTATCTTCTGCAGAATTGCTTCTGGGGAATTACCAGCCAGTGTCGTCTATGAAGATGAAAGAACGATAGCACTATTGGATATTCAGCCTATCAATCCGGGTCATGTGTTAGTGATCCCAAGGGCACATGCCGAATCGCTGGTGGAGTTATCAGCGGAGGACGCGGCGCAATTGATGCGGGTGGGGCAGCTCATCGACCGGGCATTGCGGGTTAGCGAACTTCGTTGTGAAGGCGTGAACCTTTTCATTGCGGACGGCAAGGCGGCGGGACAGGAAGTCGGCCATGTCCATTTGCATGTATTCCCGCGGTTTGAAGAGGATGGGTTTAAGATCCCCCTCGAATCTTCGGACCGGGCAACACCCGGCCGGGAACAGTTGAATGAAACCGCCGGCAAACTCCGGCAAGCTGTAAAAAAACTTTAAGCAGTACGGATTTAAAATTTAACCGGCTTTCCTTGTTAAACTGGGAAAGCCGGTTATTTTTAATTGAGAATAGGCTTTTTAGGTGAGCAATTTCTGTTGGCGGCGGGAAATCGAATAGATCAGCACGCCCAGGATCCCAATAACGCTGCCGGCCAGGGCAGCCCAGGCCCACTTGGGCAGTTGGATGATCGGCGCAGGCAGGATGGTGGGTGGGACTTTGGCGGTGGACCAGTCGACGTTGTAAGCCCTTGCGCCGGTGGTATCCGCGCCTGTAAAGTCGGCCCCTTCCACATTGATCCCCGTCAGCCAGGCGTTGGCCAGATTTGCGCCGGTAAAATCCGCATTGGTATAATCGCCGCCGACCAGCCCCGCATTGCGCAGGTTGGCATTTACAAATTGGACGTCACGGGCATCCGCACCGACCAGGGCGCAGTCGCTCAGATCTGCCTCTAGGAAATCCGCCCGAACCAGGTCGGGATTGAGCATGACAGTATGCTGAAAATTGGCCTGGTGGGCTGTTGATCGGTAGAAATTGGGATTCATCAGCAGTCCGTGGGTGAAGGATGCGCCGGTCAGATTAGTCTTCCGCAGGATGGCTCCGGTGGCATTGAGATCATCAAGATCAAAGCCTTTCAGGTTCGCACCTGAGAGGTCGCGTTTCTCCTTGATCGCTTGCCATGCTTCTTCCGACGATCTCGGTTGGATGATATCCGAGGCTTTGCTTTCAATTTTAAATTCGTTTGTCATTTGGCCCCTTTCCGGTGATTCATTATTTATTGGTCATCGATCCTTTTGGACTTGCCCAACCCACTGATCACCTGGCTGAGTTTGGGCCGCCCATAATAATTGACATGTCCGACGCCTGAGATGGTGACGGAGAGGTCTTCTTCGACTCGCACTGTGGCGTCACCCTGACCCGAGATCGTGATTTTGGCCGACTGGCTGTTCAGGGCAGGTGTTTCATAGTCGCCGGAACCCGAGATGCTGACGGATTGGTTTACAGCGGTGCCGGCTGCCTTGAAATCTCCCCGGCCACTGATGTTGACTTTCAGGTCATCCGTTTGCAGCTCGTCAATGGTCATATTGCCATAGCCGGAGATATTGATCTTCAGGTTGTCCGTCTTCAAAGACGCGCACTGCAGGTTGCATTTACCGCTGGCATTGAGCTTATGGAGGGAGACGAAAGTGAGGTAATAAGTCACCTTGTGGTTTGAGCTGGAAAAGACTGCTGAAACGAGTTTGCCAAACCTGGTGAACCAATCCTCTTCCACACCGAAATGAAGGGTGCCATCCCGGACTTCTGAGATCAGATCGTCAATCAGATCTTCGTCTGCCTCAATGGTCAGCGCTTCTTGATCGCCCTGGGTCAGGATCAGCGTGCCGAAGTCCTTGAAGTTAATTTTATCAAAACTTTCAATCGAGCGTGTCTCGGTTTTCATTGGAATTCCTTTCGATAGCATCCGTAATTATTTCTTTTAAATATTTCTAACTGGATTATATCATTAATTAAAGTAATTCCAAATAATACTCATCAAAATCTATGCTATTATTGATATAATTAAACAATCGATTGATTTTATTAATAATTTAGGAGCAGTCGATTATTCCTGCTTGGTTTCTTCCTTTTGGGGGAGGAAGATGATCCCTTCCCAGACGCTTTTGGCCCAATCGAGGTCATTGGGATCGTCCAGATAAAAGGCGACCTGGAGGAAGGAGGAATCGCTGGCCGTAAAGGTGATCAGTGAAAGGCGGTCATTTTCACCCTGGATTTTCTGCAATTGGGTATAGCCCAGTCCAACGATTTCCCCTTTGGTGGAGACCAATTTCTCCAGCGCATTTTCGGGGATCTTGCTTTGGACCTGATTGAGCAGTTCCAGTTTATTCGTGCCCTCCGGCAGGCGGAAGGCGGCAATGATGATGGTGATGCCTGTTTTCCAAAAGACAAGTTTTTCTTCCTCGATCCTTTTTTCAAATTCATCAGGAAGATCAATGAGCCATTCAGAGGTGATTCGAAACGCCATGCGATCCTTTCAAGCGCCAGCCTCACGGGGCTGGTTTAGATTATTGATAGTTTGTCCAGGTTAATTATACCTTTCTGCCGCCCACCCTTGCCAGCCTGGGCTTCTGGAATGATTTTGTCTTATAATGAGACGACCGAACCTTTGATCATGTAAAGAATCGACAAGGAGCATTTCATGCCAAAAACCCCTCCCCATTGGGACCTTTCTAATGTCTATCCCAGCCTGGACTCACCGGAACTCACGGCTGATATTGCCTGGGTGAAAGATGCAAGTGCTGAACTTAAACGCGTTTATGACGATGAATTGATTAAAGTCACACCCGAATCACCGGACGAGGAGATCAATCTCGCCCTCAGCACCGTTGTGGACCAAATGAATGCCATCCTGCTTAAAGCGGTGACCATCCGGGTTTATATTCAATCCTACCTGACCACCGATTCCTATAACAAGGAAGCCTTGCAGCTTGGATCCAGGTTCGACCAGGTGATGGTGGGGCTGCAGAATGTCAATGTGGTGTTGGAAGCCTGGATTGGAACCTTCAAGGACAAGCTGCCGGAAGTGCTGCCATTGGGTAACAGCGCGGGCGACCATGTCTTCCCCCTGACGGAAATTGCGGAACAAAGTCAGTACCTGATGAGCGAGAAGGAAGAAATCCTCGCGACCGAATTGGGATTGGCCGGCGCTAATGCCTGGTCAAAACTGCAGGGGACCGTGACCTCGCAGAAGAGCGTGGACTTTGACCTGGATGGTGAGATCCAATCCCTGCCGATGCCCGCATTGATCAATTTGCATGCGCACCCGGAAGAGTCCGTGCGCCGGCGAGCTTATGAAGCTGAGATGGTGGCCTGGGAAGAGCTCAAAGAGCCGCTGGCTGCCTGCATGAACGGCATCAAGGGTTGGGTGAACACCCTCAATGAGCACCGCGGCCGCGCCGATGCCCTGGCGGAACCCCTGGACCAGGCCCGGATTGACCGCGAGACACTGGCGGCGATGATGGGCGCGATGGAAGATTCCTTCCCAACCTTCGAGCGCTATTTTAAAGCCAAGGCAGCCCGGTTTGGTCAGGAAGCTTTGCCCTGGTGGAACCTGTTTGCCCCGGTTGGAAAATCTGAAAAGACCTTCACTTTTGATGAAGCCCGGGAATTCATCCTCAAGAACTTTGGCACCTTCTCCGATGAACTGCGGGATTTCGCCAAGGGAGCTTTTGAGAAGAATTGGATTGATGCGGAGCAGCGCTCCGGTAAACGCGGCGGGGCTTTCTGCATGGGTGTGCCGGCGGTGAAGGAATCCCGGATCCTGTGCAATTTTGACGGCACGCTGGATCAGGTGATGACCATTGCCCATGAACTGGGACATGGCTATCATAACTTCAACATGTTCCAGGCGGATAAGACCATGCTCCAACGCCAGACCCCGATGACCATGGCGGAGACCGCTTCGATCATGTGCGAGACGATCGTCTTCAATGCCATTTTGGAGAGCGTCACCGATCCTGATGAGGAATTGGCCCTGCTGGAAACCGCCCTGATCGGCGATTCACAGGTGATTGTGGATATCTATTCCCGGTTCTTGTTTGAAAAGGAAGTCTTCGAAAGGCGGGAGAAATCCGAATTGAGCGCGGATGAACTCTGCGAGATTATGGACAAGGCCCAGGCTGCGACCTATGGCGAGGGGCTGGATCCGGCTTTCCGCCACAATTATATGTGGACCTGGAAGCCCCATTACTATTCGGCGGGATTGTCCTTCTACAACTTCCCCTATGCCTTCGGGATGTTGTTTGGAATTGGCCTCTACGCGATCTATAAGGAACGCGGCGCTGACTTCGTCCCGGATTACAAGAAACTGCTTTCCAGCACGGGTGAAGCCCCGGCCGCGGAACTGGCTGCCCGGTTTGGGATCGATATCCGCTCCAAGAAGTTCTGGGCCGATAGCCTGGCTGTGATTAGCAAGCGGATTGACCGGTATTGCGAGCTATAACGACGGATCGTTTCGTTCCGGAAATAAATGAACAAATAGGCGCTGCTTGCAGCGCCTATTTATAATTTTGGTGGTGACACCCCATCCCCGCCCCTTCCCCTCACGAGGGGAAGGGAGGTTGAAAAGTAGATGCATTGATAAAAACGATTATGACGGTATCAATACCGTCTCCCATTGTTTTGAGATATGTTGGCGAGTGACACCCCATCCTTGGCGCTTCCCATCACGAGGGGAAGGGAGGTTGTAGTAGCAGGCGGGAGGGGGAGCATTAATAGAAAAAAGAGACCCTGCAGGCAGCGTCTCCTAATTCAATCAATGGATAAAAAAGTTGGGCGATTATTGTTCAGTCTCTTCGATCCAACTTTCGATCTTCTCTTTGATCTGGTCCCGGACTTTGCGGAAGAAATCCAGCTTTTCGTCTTCGGGACCTTCAAAGGCGGCCGGATCCTGGAAGGGCCAGTGCATCCGGGCGCCCATGCCGGGGAAGTAGGGACAGCGCTCATCGGCATTCCCGCAAACCGTGATCAGGTAGTCGAAATTGATCTTGCCAATATATTCATCGAGCTGCTTGGAGCGGTGGCCGCTCATATCAATCCCCAATTCCTCCATCACAATGATCGTGTTGGGATTCACGCCGTGGGGTTCCAGCCCCGCGCTGTAGACTTCGAACCTATCGCCGCCCAGTTCGCGCAGCCAGGCTTCGGCCATTTGGCTCCGGCAGGAATTGCCGGTGCAGAGGAAGAGCACTTTGGTGGGGGATTCTGCTGTCATAATAACCTCCGGAGATAGCTACCGATAATCAACTTAAGTAACTCCATTTTAGCAAAAATTGAAGATGAAAGTGTTTTCAGGGGGTTAGGGCTGGGTTAACACTATCGCTCAGTCCAGGGTCAACAGGACGCCGTGTTCTTTCAACCAGCGGCGGTTGGTTTGGTAATCCGGTTTGAGCTGGCCGACCAGCCGCCAGAAGTCCTTGCTGTGATTGCGGACCTTTAGATGGGCCAATTCGTGTACCACGACGTATTCAATCACTTCCAGAGGCGCCATGCTGAGCCGGTAAGTGAAATTCAGGGTCTGGTTGGCGGAACAGCTTCCCCAACGGGTGCGGGCGCTGGTGATCCGCACGTCCCTGACCGTGAATCCATACTGCCGGGAATAGGAATCGATGAAATTCTGGGTGATCTGGCGGGTCTCTTCCCGGTACCAGGCAATGAAGACTTCTTTGGCGCGGTCCTGGGCGGCACGGGACATCCGGAAAGCGCCATCAAGTTCCAGCGGCGGCCTTTGCTTGTTGGTGAGATGCAGGGGGTACTGCTCCCCGAGATACCAGAAAGTCTCACCGGGTGCGAAGGTTTTTGGCTTCAACTCGCCATAGCGGTTGGCGGCTTTGGCCCGGTTTTTTGCGATCCAATCCGCTTTGCGGTTGACCAGCGCCTGGATTTGGGCGTTGGTGGCGAGTTTCGGGGCGCGCACCACCAACTTGCCATCGGGGTGAATTTCCAGGCTGATGGAGCGGCGGCTGCTGCGGATGATCTGATCAATTTGGGGTGTAATTTTTGCCATGTTGGGCGTAATTATACTCGGGATGATACGAGAGCGAATCCATGGTCAGCCCAGTCATGAACCAAAAAACACCCGATCGCCGGCTGGGCTGGGGGTGCTTTTTGATTTGTGGATCGCTGAAAGTGTAAGGCGGGGCTTTAGGGCATGGCGTACTTTTGTTCGTGCCCGTATTTATTGAGGACCTGAATGGTCGCGTTGGCTTCATCCGGGGTCAGAGCGCCGCCGGTGACAAGCGCGAATCCATCCTTGCCATTGTTGGTTACGTTGCTGATGGCCTGACAGGCCGTGCCGCGACGGGCGACCAGATATGCGCCGTCAAGTTGGATGTAGGGAATCATCTCCAGCGCTTTCATCAAATCATTCTGGTCATAGAAAAAGCAAGTGAAGAGATAGGGACCGAGTGATAAGGTGTTTTTGACTGCGGTTTCAAATTGAGTTGTCATTGTTTTTCCTTTTTGTTGGGTACGGGTTTTGGCTTGGGCAGAGAATTACTCTGTGATAGACTTTACAAAAGGTTGAGTAAGCCCTTTAGTCAGATACGTGATTTCTAAGTTTGCTGATAAAAAACCTATGCCTGTGACGCTCAAAGCAATTGGTGGTGCCGATCTCCACCCAGAAACTTATTCTATCAGTTTATTGAAATTATTTTTTTAATTTCCCATGAAATCTGATGGATGAGCACAGGTAACGGATTGAAATTGAGATAAGGCTGTTTGGAAAAAGATGAATACTAAACGCCAATTGAGTAAAAGAGTCTTGCTTGGGATGGCATTGCTGTTTATCCTCTCCGCGTGCCAATCCGCCAGAAGTGAAGCGCTGCCGCTGGCTGAGGAGTCCTTTGCCCACCCGAGCGGGATCTTCACCATCCCGATCCCGGATGGCTGGCAGACCATGGTTGATGCGGATTCGCCTGACGTGGTCTGGCTGACGCTGCCTGAGGGCGGACCGGAAGTCACAGTGGTGATGATTGCCGAGGTTTTACCCGGGGAGACCGAAGAGGAGATGAATGCCGCCGCCCAGGTTTTGCTGGAAGAATATTTGACTCAATTTCTGCCCTATACGGATTATGAAATTTATAACAGCGCTGAGATGCGGGTGGCAAAGAATCCGGCCATGCTCCTCGATTTTGCCCGACCGTTGGGGAACAGCTACCATGTGGGCCGGATGGAAATGGTTTACCTGCCCGGTCATCTGGTCTACCTGGCAGGGTATGGGCCGCAGGAGGATTGGGATGCCTTTCTGCCGACATTCCGGCAGATGGTGGAGGGGATGAGCTTTTCAGTCCAGGCGCTGACCGAGAATCCCTGAGGAATCCGTTATAATTGTGACCGAACCAAATACCAACATCCGTCCACATGAGGGAGGTTATCATGCAGGCAAACCGTTTTAGAATTTTCATCATCGTCGCCATAGTTGGCTTATTGCTTTCCGGCTGTGATGGAATGCTTGCCCAGCCCACAGCTACCCCGACAGTTACCAACACACCAGAACCAACAGCCACCGCCACTGTTGCGCCAACCCAAACGGCAGCGCCAACGGCGACTCCAACGGAGGCAATTGAAGGCCCCAGGTTTTTTGAAGCGCCTGATGGCGGATACAGCTTCGAATTTCCGGAAGATGAAAGCCCCTGGGGCGGATTGACCGCGACGATCTCAGGTGTTGAGACGACGATTGAAGACGCGTCTGGTGAACTGGTCATTTATATCGCGACCGGTGATTTGGATTATGAACTGGATGTGGATCAGGAAATCGAGACAATGGCTTCCGATATTGGCTATGAAGGGGTTGAGATTGATCCGGATTCCTTCGAGGTGAGCGGTCATCAGGCCCGACGGGCCAACGTCAGTATTAATTACAGCGGCATCGATATCAAGATGGAGTTTATCCTGGTGGATGCCGGAAATAACCGGCTTCTTCTGATTAACTCCAATATGTTCGGAGACGACCTTGAAGACCGTTGGATTGTGGAAATGTTGCCTTTGCAGGAGGTTATTCTGGACACCTTCCAGATCTATGAACATTCCGGAATGGTTTCCACCGGGGATTGCCCGATCAGTGAGGATCCAACTTACGGCTATTCGGAAGATAATCCGATTCAAGTCGGCGGAGACTGGCTGGAAGGCCCCTCCAGGGAAAGAGCCTATTTGGACAATTTGCTGGGGCCGGATGGGGAGATGATCAGTTATGAACGAATTGGGTCGGAAGAATATGGCGATACGATCCTGGATAAATATCAGATCACTTATTCCGGGCTGAGCACACCGCTCATTCTTTATATTGACGAATATTCCTGGGGTATGCTTTATGCCCCAGTTGGATTTACTTGTTACGGGGCCTTTTCCATAACGGAACCCTAAATTCTTAAGTTTTGACGGTTTTTTGCTCCAGCTTAGAGGAGCCTAATTCCGCAATAATGGTTTTAAAGGGGATGGATTACCGATGAAACGCTGCATGCTTGTAATAATCCTGGCTTTGGTTGGGTCAATGCTGACAGGTTGTGACGGCCTGTTCGCGCGAGCCACCGCCACACCCACGGTGACCAATACTCCTGAGCCAACAGCAACGGAGACGCTTACACCGACGCCCACTCAAACAACCACGCCGACCATCACGGCGACTGCAACGGCGATTCCGCCAAAGCTCTATGACGTGCCGGGCGGCGGGTTCAGCTTTGAATTGCCGCAGGATGGGAGTATTTGGTCGGATCATACCGTTGCTGTCCTGAGCGCTGAGGCCGCGATCAAGGACTCCACAGGTAACCTGGTCATCTACATCACCACCGAAACGCGCGATTATGTGCTAGACATTAATCAGGAAATTGAGTTCCTGGCCGAGACTGCTGAAAATGAGAAGGTTGAGATCGATCCGGCTCACTTTGAGGTAGGAGGGCATGCGGCAAGACAGTTGACCGTCTGGACGCAAATTGAGGATACGGACGTCATTATGGGGATGCTCCTTGTGGATGCCGGCGGGGATCGGGTAATTTACATCATTTCCTATGTCTTTGGCGAGATGAATGAAAAGCTGTGGATCGAGGACATGGTCCCGTTTCAGAAAATCCTGCTGGATTCGTTCGAGATTTACGAACCTGAAAATGTCGCGCCAAGTGGATTCGGCTGGTTGGGGGATGGCTTGCTTAAAGGCTGTTTATTTCCTGATCGAGTCCTGTTTCGATTCCAACCTGTTGTATAATCGTTTCAAGGTTGATGGACGGTCTACGCAGGAGTTTATTGTCGCTTTGAAGCCATTTATTTGTATTCGCGATCAACATTTGAAAACGGAATCCACCGCATGCTGACTTCCGAGCAGCTCTGGCCGGAGATTCGGGGCTTGCACGGGCGGGAATTGCGCACCCTGGTCTACGGGCATCCTTTCGAGGTGAGCGTGTTGGGGGAGGATGGCGTGGTGCTCTCGCCGGTGGTTAGTGGGAAGCCGCGCAGCATCGCCCGGGATACGCTGGAGGAGGCTTTCGGTGCGCTTTATGAGCGGCGGGAGCTGACCGGGCTGGAGATTGCAGAGGAATTTTCGTCCTTCAATGCGCCCTATGTAGCCGCCCTGCTGGCCGCACTGCCCGATGTGGCAGTCTGTAAGCAGCCGGTGCGCCTGATATTTATGGGGAATCAGTTGTTTTATTTGTGAAATCTTCTACCTCCCAATTGTGGGAGGTTTTTTGTTGCTTGATATAATTTCCACATATGAAAAATCAAGCCCTAACCACTTCCTACCCTCGCCAGTTCTGGTTGATGTTCGCGGGGATGATCCTCTCCACCCTGGGGACGACTATGATCTGGCCGTTCCTGATGATCTATGCCAGCGAGACCCTGGGGCTGCCCCTGGCGGCGGTGGCCAGTTTGATGACGGTCAACGCGGCGGCTGGGTTGGTCTCCTCGATAGTGGCCGGCCCGATCGTGGACCGGCTGGGGCGCAAGGGCGTGATGGTGGTGGGACTGATCGGCAACGGGTTGTGTTACTTCCTGCTCAACACGGCGCACAGCTACGGTGCATTTGCCCTGATCCTGGGAGCAAGCGGACTTTTTTCGCCGCTTTACCGGGTGGGCACCGACGCGATGCTGGCGGACCTCTTCCCGGTGGAGAAACGGGCGGATGCCTTTGCCCTGCTGCGGATGGCGCGCAATATCGGCGTGGCAACCGGGCCGGCGATCGGCGGGTTCGTGCTGGCGCAATCCTACACGATTGGGCTGTATGGCGCGGCAGCCGGGCTGGCGATCTATGGCCTGATGCTGCTGGCCTTTGCCCATGAGACGATCCCCGCGGAGGTGACGGCCGCGGCCAGTTCGCTGCGCGATCAGTTGACGGGTTACTGGCATGCCCTGCGGGATAAGCCTTTCATCGGGCTGGTCGGCGCGTTCACCCTGGTGCAGATGACAACTTCGTTGATCTGGGTACTGCTCTCGGTTTACGTCAAGACCGGCTTTGGGATCAGCGAGCAGCGTTATGGCTGGCTGGCGACGACCAACGCCCTGATGGTGGTCTTTTTGCAGGTGCTGATCACCCGCAAGACCCAAAAACGTCCGGCGCTGAGTGTGATGCGCTGGGGCGCAATGTTCTATATCGCCGCGCCGCTGCTGATTGCTTTTTCCAGCGGCTATTGGGGCTTTTGGCTGGCGATGGTGGTGATGACCCTGGGGGAATTGATTGTGGTGCCGACGGCCAGCGCCAGGGCCGCGAACCTGGCTCCGGTGGCAATGCGCGGACGCTATATGAGCCTTTATGGGCTGACCTGGAACCTCGCTTCGGGGATCAGTCCGCTGGTGGGCGGTTTGCTGAGTGACGGGCTGGGTCCGCAGGCGCCCTGGTTCGGAGGGGCGGTCACGGGTGCGCTGGCGGTGTTGGCGTTTGGGCTGATGCAGGCCCGGGCCAACCGGAAGGCCGCAGACATTTCTTAACTTTTCCAAACTTGACAAATGACCCATCTATCCCGTAAGATTAGAACGAATGTTCTAATCTTAGAACGTGTTGGATTACATTGGCAGCGAAGGGAATGGCATTCAGGAGGTTGCCATGGATGGCAAGTGTATTAGTCTTTAACGAACCGGACGCATTTAGAGTATTGGATGTTGACGCGCCGCCTGAGCGGATCGTCCGGGCCGTCAACCAGGGCCGTTGGGAAACTTATCTGCCCGGTGAGCGCGGACCGCTGTTCGCGCACCAGCAGGGAAGCATCGTGGTGATCACGCGAAGTGAGACGGAGTCAAACGCGGATTTGCCCCGATTCAGCCCGCGGGAACAGCAGGTGCTGGTGTTGTTGGGCGAAGGGAGAACCACTGCCCAGATTGCGATTGAACTGGGATTGAGCGCTCGGACGATCCGGGGCTATGTGGCGAATATGAAGGCGCGGCTGGAGGCGCAAAACATTCAACAGTTGGTGGCCCGGGCGGTCGCGTTGGGATTGTTCCGACCGGAAATGTGAAGGAAAACTATCAGGTAATAGGGATTGGGTATTAGGATTCAGGTATTAGGTATCGGGAAATGGGTATGAGGAAGTGGGTATTAGAGGTGGAGCTTTGCTGAAAATTGAGTTGTGGATGAAGGCTAGATTGGATCATGCTCTGATTGCCTGTTTTCCCCCTTGCCTGCTTCCTGGTTCCCAAGTTACCTAATTACCCAGTTACCTGTTCACCCATCCCCCATCCACACTCTTAAATCAATAGAGGCTCTCCAAATTGGACAGCCTCTTTGATTATTGATTCGCTAGCGAAGAATTACTCTTCGATGGTGATAGCTTCTTCGGGGCATTCTTCCATGGCCTGCCGGACAGCATCTTCATACTCTGCCGGGACGGGGTCGACTAAAACTTCAGCGAAAGGTTCATTTGCCAGGCTGAAAACCTCAGGGGCTAAACCTTCGCAAATGCCACAACCCAGGCACAAATCTTGATCAACGATAACCTTCATCAGACATCCTCCTAATATAGTTTCTTGTTTATTCGTACGAGTGATTATACTCCACTTGGGGTATATCCACGCAAAACTAGTCAACTTCTCGAGTTGTTCTCGCCGGAATTATACCATAATGGATTTTCCGGAGGGAAGTGGGTAATCGCCTACCGGCGTTATAATTGGAGCCATGAAAAATAATAATAACGCTCAAAAAGACCTGACTTCTCAGCCGCATGGCGATCTGATCTATCACATCCTGCCCAAGTCGGATTGGCAAGCAGCCCTAGAGAATGGCGTCTATCGTGCGGCCAGCCTGGAAAGCCAGGGCTTTATCCATTTTTCACGGGCGGAGCAGGTGCTGCCGGTGGCCGTGAATTTTTACCACGGCCAAAAAGATCTCCTGCTGCTGACGGTGGCGGTGGACAGATTGGAGAACGAGATCCGCTATGAGGACCTTTTGGGCGAGGGACAGCTCTTCCCGCACCTTTTCGGTCCGCTGAATTTGAATGCCGTGGTGGCGGTGGATAAATTTGAAACGGATGCTGAGGGGAACTTCCAGATGCCTCAGAATCCCTGAGTTATTTTTCTGATTGCGCCTTTAACTGGACCAAATGGTTATATAGCTCATGCTGCCTGGCCAGAGCTTGTTTATACAATGCCTGTATGCCGGGGATGGATTGGTTTTCTTTAAGCAGGGTCACATCCTGGGTCACCAGGTCATAATCCTTTATCGCCTCAACCAAATCCGGATTGAAGGGCGGATGAATGTGGGTGGATTTAAGTCCCTTTGAAATTTCACCATATTCCAATGATGCCCAATGTTTATTGAATTCCTGGTATTGGTCGGTGAGTTGCTTTTTTGCCAGCTGGGTTTCAGGCGTGTTGGGCTGTTTGTTTAATTTTTCCAGGTCGCTTTGAAAAACTTTCTTCTGAGAGCGGACTTCCTGTAGA
>CAYUSC010000009.1:8976-37744 GCA_964447265.1 uncultured Candidatus Brevefilum sp. | reverse complement strand
TCGTTGGCCCGCACCTCGTAATAGACATCGGTTGGGGTCGGCGTGATCGTGGGTGAAGGGGTCGGGCTGACATAATCCGTGGGCAGCGGCGTAACCGTCGGGGTGTCGGAGGGATAGGGGCGCAAGGTCCCATCCAGCGTGGTGGTTGCCATGCCGGCAGGCGTCAGTGGGTTGGTGTTCGTTGAGCAAGCCGAAACCAGCAGCCCGGCCGCGAGGAGCATAAAAAGGGTCCATTTCCAATTCTTACGCATGCTGGCATTATACCAGCGAAGGTTCAGGTGGGGAGTGCCGGCCGAATCCCGCCGGGGAGGATGTTAGAGAATCGTTAGATCGGGGCGCTCAGGCTTGCCACCATTCCCTAAGGGGGCTATAATCTGGAAAGATAAGATTTAGGAAGTTAAGTATGCCAACCTATACGTACCAATGTGAAAATTGCGGGATCCGCTTTGATCAATATCAGAAATTCACGGATGACCCGCTCGTTGTTTGCCCGGAATGCGGCGAAACTGCTCTGCGCAAGGTCTACCAGCCGGTGGGTATTGTGTTTAAGGGTAAAGGCTTCTACGCCACCGATAACCGCTCCCCTTCCGGCCAGACCTATTCCTCCGAAAACCATGAACATGGCAAGAAGGAAACCGTCGACGCTAAAACTGAGACCAAAACGGAGAGCAAGAGTCCCTCAGCCGCCGCCAAAGACGATTAACACGCCCAAAAGCCCAATCAGGCTGCCAATCAAGGCAGCCTTTTTTATTCTCTGGCGGAATATTTCTTGCAGCAATCAAAATGAAAGAAAACCATCCCTGCGCCAGTTTGCGCTATAATCCTAATACCGTCAAAATTCTTAAAATGAGTGCAAAATTATGAAACAATTGCTTCAGAACATGAAAACGGGTGAACCGCAGGTGACCGAGGTACCCGTCCCGCAATGCCAACCGGGGACCGCCCTGGTCCAGACGGCCGTCTCTCTGGTCTCTTCCGGCACGGAACGGATGGTGGTTGAATTCGCCAAGCAGGGGCTGCTGGGTAAAGCTCAGTCCCGCCCGGATCTGGTTCGCCAACTGATCAACAAAGCCCAACGCGAAGGGCTGCTAACCACCTTCGAAGCCGCGATGAACAAACTGGATCAGCCGATGGCGCTGGGATATTCCTCGGCCGGCACGATCCTCGAAGTGGGCGAGGAGCTTGTGGGCTTTAAGGCCGGTGACCGTGTGGCCTGCGCGGGCGGCGGACATGCCGTTCATGCCGATTTTGCGGTCATTCCCCAGAACCTGATGGTCCCCATCCCGGATGGCGTCAGTTTTGAACAGGCCGCCTTCACCACCGTCGGCGCGGTCGCCCTGCAGGGCTTCCGTCTGGCGGATGTGCAGGTTGGCTCCCGCGTGGCTGTGATCGGTCTGGGATTGCTGGGCCTGCTGGCCACCGGCATCGCTTCGGCGGCCGGCTGTGAGGTGTTGGGCATTGACCTTGACCCGCAGCGCGTGGCACTGGCCAAGTCGATGAGCGCGATCAGCGCCGTGACCCGCGGCCAGGCTGAAGAAGCCGCCAGCGTGTTCTCCAAAGGGCGCGGCGTGGATGCCGTTCTGATCTGTGCCGATGCCGACACCAATGACCCGATCAACCTGGCGGGTGCGATCGCCCGCGACCGGGCCAAAATCGTGGCGGTTGGTGCGGTGGGGCTGGAAATCCCCCGCAATGCCTATTACGCCAAGGAACTGGAAGTGCTGGTCTCCCGCTCCTATGGCCCCGGCCGCTATGACCCCAGTTTTGAAGAAAAAGGCCAGGACTATCCCATCGGGTATGTCCGCTGGACTGAAACCCGCAACATGGAAGCCTTTCTGGACCTGCTGGCCCAGGGCAAGCTCAATGTCTCCCCGCTGATCACCCACCGCATCCCAATTGCGGATGGGAAGCAGGCTTATGAACTGCTCACCGGCAAGGAACATTACCTGGGTGTGCTGCTCACCTATGGCAGCGAGCCCCGCCCGAAGGACAACCGGATCGTCAACAGACAGGCGCCGCCCGTCCGGGTGCAGCCCGGCGAGGTGATGGCGCTGGGCGTGCTGGGCGCAGGCAACTATGCCCTCTCCACCTTCCTGCCTGCCATCAAAAAAGTGGGCGGGATTGCACCCATCGGGATCGTCTCCGCTTCCGGCGTCAGCGCACAGCATGCCGCCCATCAATTCGGCTTCGGCTTTGCCGCCAGCGACCCCGACGCGGTCTTGGGCGACCCGGCCATCAACCTGATCGCCGTCCTGACCCGCCATAACCTGCACACCCCCCAAGTTGTGGAAGCTTTTTCCGCCGGCAAGCATGTCTATTGTGAAAAGCCGCTGGCGATTAATAAAACGCAATTGAATCAGGTCGCCAGACTGCTTAAAAAAGGCGATCAACCTGTTTTGATGCTGGGCTTCAACCGGCGCTTCGCCCCCCTGGCCATCAAGCTCAAAGCCTTTGTGGACCAGCGCCAGGAGCCGCTTTATGCCCATTTCCGGGTGAACGCCAATATGATCCCCGCGAATCACTGGATCAATGATCCCAAAGTTGGCGGCGGGCGGATCATCGGCGAAGGCTGCCATTTCATTGACTTCCTGACCTTCCTGGTCGGCGAAAATCCCATTGAAGTGACCACCACCGGCCTGCCGGATAACGGCAAATACAGCGAAGACAATGTCGTGATGACCTTCCGTTTTCCGGATGGCTCGATCGGCATGGTCAGCTATTTGGCCAACGGCGACAAATCCTTTCCCAAGGAATATGTGGAGGTTTTCACCGGCGGCCGGGTTGCCGTGCTTTCTGATTGGCGTAAGCTGGAACTGGTCGCCAATGGCAAACGCAAGGTGGAACGCAGCCTGTTGAGCCAGGATAAGGGCCACAAGGATGCCTGGCGCGCTTTTCTTAACGCGGTCCGGCTGGGGCAGGAACCCCCAATCCCCTACGACCAGTTGATCGGCGTGACCCAGGCCAGCTTTGCGGCCGTCGAATCCCTGCGCAATGGCAAACCGGTTCAAATCTAAGCCATCCCTCGCCATCCTCCTCCTGCTGAGCGTTGCATTTGGGCTTTCCGCCTGCCAGACGGCAGTAACGCCCGCGCCAACCTCGGTCGAGCCGAGCACCATCTCCACCTCCGACTGGTGGCGTCCCAACCCCGGGCTGAGCTGGCAGGTGCAGTATGTTGATGAAATTGATTTCTCCGTCCAGGCGGATGTCTTTTACCTGGATTTGTTTGAAACCACTGTGGAACAGATTGAAGCCCTGCATGCCCAGGGCGCCAAAGTGGTCTGTTATCTGAACGCCGGGGCCTGGGAGAACTGGCGGCCGGACAAAGACGATTACCCGTCCGAAGTCATCGGCGCGGACTATGCAGGCTGGCCCGGCGAACGCTGGCTGGATATCCGCCAGATTGAAACCCTGGCACCCATCCTGCGCGCTCGACTGGACCTCTGCGCGGCGAAAGGTTTTGACGGCGTGGACCCCGACAACCTGGATGGTTATACCAACGCCACCGGTTTCGAACTAACGGCCGAGGACCAGTTAGCTTTCAATCGCTGGCTGGCTGCCGAAGCCCACCAACGCGGCCTGGGCATCGGATTGAAGAACGACCCGGACCAGGCTGAAGTGCTGGCCGCCGACTTTGACTGGGTGACCACTGAAAGCTGCTTTGCCGAGGGCTGGTGCGAGTTGCTCTCACCTTTCGTTGAAGCCGGAAAACCGGTTTTGGCCATTGAATATACGGACAACGACATGCGGACCGCCAATTTCTGCCCGACAGCCAGCGACCTTGGCGTGGACGCGATCCTGAAAAACCGCAATCTGGATGCCTGGCGGGAGACCTGCCCCTAGACCTGGAAAATATGAACCGAATCGAAAAATCCCTCAAATCCCTAAACCAGCTTGGTCCCACCCAAACGGGGTTGTATGCCCTCTACCAGTTAGGCCTGCGCAGCGGGCATTACCGCCGGATGACGCCCAGCGTGTTGTCCGGCCCGGTCAGCGCGCCGACCCTGGGACCCATCAGCCATTTTCCCGATCTTCCACCCGCCCAGGTGGATTTCACCCTGGCGGAAGCCGATGCAATCAAGCGTGGCAAGGTGCGTCTGTTCGGCGCGGAACCTGTTCCCCTGAATCTTGAAGTTGGGATATCCTCCCAACATTGGAGTGAACTGGAACGCACCCCGGCTGAAGATGACCTCAAGTTGATCTGGGAACCCGGCCGTCTGGGCTGGGCGATCACCCTGGCGAGAGCTTATGCCTACAGCGGTGATGTGACCTACGCCCGGGATTTTTGGGAGAAAACACTCCATTTCCTCGACGTCCATCCGCCCAACCTCGGCCGCCAATGGCAATCCGCTCAGGAAGTTGCCATCCGGCTGATGGCACTCGTCTTCTGCGACCGGGTGCTGGCCACCAGCCCCGAATCCACGTTGGAGAGGCGGCAGCGACTTTGGCGGGCGGTGGCCGAGCACGCCCAACGGATTCCCCCAACCCTGGTTTATGCTCGTGCTCAAAACAACAACCATTTGCTCTCCGAAGCGGCGGGGCTTTATACCGCCGGGATCTATCTCGGCGACCATCCCGAGGCTGAGAAATGGCTGCACCTGGGCTGGCGCTGGCTCAACTGGGGCTTCCTCAACCAGATTGAGGAATTCGGCTCCTACGTTCAAAACAGCGTGAACTATCACCGGCTGATGCTGCAACTGGCTCTCTTTGCCGACGCGCTCCGGCGCGAGGCGGGTGAGCCGGATTGGCCCAATCCCACCCGCGGGCGGCTGGCGGCAACCACCCACTGGCTTTGGGCGCTGACTGACCCCCAAACCGGTAAAGTCCCCAACCTGGGGGCCAATGACGGCGCTTATATCTTCCCCCTCGCCGCCCAACCCTTTGATGATTTCCGCCCGGTGGTCAATGCGGCCGCGCGGGCATTTCTCGATCAATCCATCCCCGAGTTTGAAGCGCAAGGTGAAATGGCAGCCTGGTTCGGGCTCGAAGGCCAGCCCCCCGCCGAGGAACGTTCATCCCAGGCCTTTGACGACCTGCGGGTGAGCGGCAGTGAAAGCCGGGCCTTCCTTCGCACTGCCACCTTCACCGACCGCCCTTCGCATGCCGACCAACTCCATGCCGATCTCTGGTGGCACGGGGTGAACGTGGCCCCGGATGCGGGCACTTTCAGTTATAACGCCGCCCCGCCCTGGGATAACCCCCTGGCCTCCACCTTTGTGCATAATACCTTGGTGCTGGATCGGGTGGAACAAATGCGCCGCGCCGGCCGCTTCCTCTGGCTGGATTGGGCACAAGCCGAAGTCTTGGCTTATGAAATGGATGAGGAAGGCCAGATCATCCGGCTGGTGGGCGAACATGATGGCTATCGGCATCTGGGCATGCTGCACCAGCGCTTGCTGGAGGCGACCGAGGATGGCTGGCTGGTGACTGACAGGGTCCTGCCCTATGGCGAGGCCGACACCACCCCGCACAACGCCGAAATTCGCTGGATGCTGCCGGATTGGCCCTGGGAACAGACCGCTCCTTACCAGCTCCGGTTGACCGGACCGGCCTTCACCTTCATGCTCACCCTCAGCGGCGTCCAGCATTTTGCCCTGATTCGCGCCGGTGAATGCCTGCTGGGCGCACTGGAGCCCCAACCCACCTGGGGTTGGATCTCCCCTACCTACACGGTGAAGCAGCCCGCGCTGCAGGTGATCGCCTCGACGGACGGCGAACTGCCTCTGAAGATCGTCACCGAATGGCGATTTGACGAGCCAGTGAGGAATGCCGCCAAAAACCAAGCAAAAATCACATAGCTTTCAGTTAACCCAGTATGGTACAATCGGTTCGCTCGGATGGTGATGGAGTCCACCGATAACTGCCCTGCGGCTGATGACTCCTGGAAAATTCAAGACCAGGAGGATCATCTTCCATGCAAAAAATACTCATCATCGGCCTGGGGGGCTTCGCGGGCGCCGTCCTGCGCTATTCGCTCAATGGATTTATCCAAAACGTAACAAATAATCTCTCCTTTCCCTACGGCACCCTGGTGATCAACCTGGTGGGCTGCATCCTGATGGGCGCTTTCTCAGAATTGGTCGAATCCTTCAGCTTCTTCTCCGCTGAGACCCGTTCATTCCTGTTCATCGGCCTGCTGGGCGCTTTCACCACTTTCTCCACCTTTGGAAATGAAAGCGTCAACCTCCTGCGGGAGGGCAACCACTGGCTTTCTTTCCTCAATATCAGCCTGCACATCCTGCTTGGCCTTGGGGCGATTGGTTTGGGGCGGCTGATTGTCACTATCCTCTGGAAATAAGTCACAGCCTCTTGCATTTGCTCCCCCAACTCTCCCATCATCGAGTAAAATTGTTAACAATATGCACATCCTGCTGATCCACCAAGCCTTTGCGGCGTTGGATGAACCCGGTGGCACCCGCCACCACGAACTGGCACGATATCTGGCTCAAAAGGGGCACAAGGTCACGGTCATCGCCAGCCCTGTAAGCTACCTCACAGGCAACGGTCAGCAGAAGCGAGTCCGCAAGCAGGTGGACGATCTGGGCGTCACCATTATCCGCTCCTACACCCTCCCAGTTCTGCATCGTTCTTTTGTCTGGCGAATATTTGGCTTCCTCAGCTTCATGGTCTCCTCCTTTGTCAACGGGCTTTTTGTCCGCAAGGTGGACCTGGTTTGGGGAACGACCCCGCCGATCTTTCAGGGACCGACGGCCTGGCTGCTGGCCCGCCTGAAAGGCGTCCCCTTCCTGCTGGAAGTGCGGGACCTCTGGCCGGCCTTCGCCGTGGCGGTGGGCGTGCTGAAGAATAAGACCCTGATCCGGCTTTCGGAATGGCTGGAACGGTTCCTTTACAAACATGCCGATCTGGTGATGGTCAATTCCCCCGGCTATATCGAGCATGTCAAAGCCCGGGGTGCGCGCGAAGTGGCCTTGATCCCCAACGGCGCTGACCCGGCGATGTTTGACCCGGCGGAGGATGGCGCAGCTTTTCGGCAGGCGCAGGGACTTGAGGACAGGTTTGTGGTCCTCTATGCCGGTGCGCATGGCCTTTCAAATGACCTGGATGTGGTTCTGGATGCCGCGGCTTTATTGAAAGACAACCCTGCCATCCGGATCGTCTTTTTAGGTGACGGCAAGGAAAAACCCCGGCTGCAAATCCGGGCGACGGAGATGGGATTAACGAATGTGCTCTTTCTGCCTCCCGTTCCAAAGTCCGCCATGGCGGAAGCGCTGGCTGCCTCGGATGCCTGCCTGGCGATCCTGAAGCCGATTGAACTTTACAAAACCACTTACCCCAATAAGGTATTTGATTACATGGCGGCCGGCCGGCCCGTGATTCTGGCGATTGACGGCGTGGTTCGCCAGGTGATCGAGGAAGCGCAGGCAGGGATATCCGTCACACCCGGCGACCCTGTAAGCATGGCAAAAGCCATTACCGATCTGGCCTCGAACCCGGCAAAATGTCGTAAAATGGGTAAGAACGGCAGATTGGCTATAGAAAACAAATTTTCGAGAATCGAACTTGCGGAGAAATTCACCGCACTCCTGGAGACAATGAGGAGGAGAAATGCCTGAAAAGATCTTGGTTGTAGACGATGAAATCTCTTTACAGGAAACTGTAGCCTATAACCTGAAAAAACAAGGGTACGACGTACAGACCACGGGCAACGGCACCGAAGCATTGGACCTGGCCCGCGAGTTAAAGCCGGACCTGATCATCCTTGATGTGATGCTGCCGGGGCTGGATGGCTTCGAGATTTGCCGCATCCTGCGCAAGGAAATGACCACCCCCGTCCTGATGCTGACGGCCCGCGATGATGAAATCGACCGGGTTGTGGGCCTGGAAGTCGGCGCCGACGACTACATGGCCAAACCCTTCAGCATGCGGGAACTGATCGCCCGGGTGAAAGCGATGCTGCGCCGGGTGCGATTGATCCGTGAGGAAGTCAATACCGGCGAAGGCGCTGAAGGCAAACCCAAACAGGAAATCATGGAATTCGATAATTTAAAAATCGACATGACCCGGCGGGAGATCACCGTGAATGACGAGGTGGTCGCCTTCAAACCCAAAGAATACGAATTGCTCACCTTCCTGGCCCAACACCAGGGGCAGGTGCTTTCCCGGGAGTTCATCCTGGAACGCGTTTGGGGTTGGGACTTCATCGGCGACAGCCGTACGGTGGACGTCCATGTCCGTTGGCTGCGGGAAAAGATCGAAGCAGACCCAGCCAATCCACGGCGAATTATCACTGTGCGGGGCGCTGGATATCGATTCGAAGGCTAATCCATGCAGCGTCTGATCCGGTGGCGGATTGCTTTACCATACCTGATCCTGTTAATTATCTCGATGGCTGTGTTCACCGCCTTTGTGGTGAACACCATTCACCAACAGGAACAGGAACGATGGCATACCCAGTCACTGGAAACCGCGCAATCCATCGCATTGCAGGCTCAGGGCTTATTTGCCCAACCCGGGGAAAACGGAGCCCTCAGTCAATTCACACTTAGTCAATCAGAAATCTATGGCATTGAAATCACCTTCCTGAACCTGGAAGGTGAGATCATCGCGTCCTCTTTGCCCACCGAACAACAGCCGCAAGATGGCCTCAGAATGCTCGGAGTCAGCCAGGCGTTGGATGCCGGCGAAGGATTCGGACAGACTGAGACCACACTCGGCACGGCGCTGATCATCCACGATTCAAATGATGACCCACTGGCTGTGGTGCAATTGCTCATCCCGGCAACGGATTATCAGACCGATTTCAGTCCGATATATCTTGAAAGCTTGGCTGTGATCATTATGAGTCTGGGCGGGATGATCCTGATCGCCTTGTTTGTCCGCGATCTCTCCCTGCGGCCAATGGAATCACTGACCATTGCAGCCCGGCAAATGAGTATGGGAAATTTCACCAATTTGGAATTTCCCGAAAACCCCCAGGAACTGCGGGAACTCAGCGTTGCCCTTCAGACCATGGCGCTTGAATTGGGCGCGCAGATTGACGCGCTGACCAGTGAACGCGCCAAGCTATCGGCCGTATTGAACCAAATGACCGATGGCGTTCTCATCGTGGATGCCAACGGAAAAGTCCAGCTTTTGAACCCTGCAGCGGAACGGCTCTTCGAAATCAGAGAGACAACCGCTCTGGACCGTTCCGTGGTTGAAGTGATGCGCTATCACCAGTTGGTTGAACTCTGGCGCAAGGCCAAAAACGGCGAACGGGAGAGCATCACCCTCGAGATCGGTCCGCAGCACCTTTTCCTGCAGGTGGTTGCCACGCCGCTCCGCACTGCCCTCCCCGGCAGCACGATGATCCTGCTCCAGGACCTGACCCAGTTGCGCCGTCTGGAAACCGTCCGCCGGGACTTCATCAGCAATGTTTCCCATGAACTTCGGACTCCCCTGGCCAGCCTGAAAGCTTTGGCTGAAACGCTGCAGGAAGGCGCGCTTGAAGATCCTCCGGCAGCCCGCCGCTTTATCATCCGCATGGAAACCGAAATTGACAACCTGACCCAATTGGTCAACGAACTTCTGGAGCTTTCCCGGATCGAATCCGGCAAGGTGCCGCTCTCCTTCCATCGCATCAAGCCCTTTGACCTGCTGCGTCCGGCCACCGAGCGGATGTCCCTTCAGGTGGAACGGGCCGGGCTTGAATTTGTCCTGGACTGCCAGGAAGACCTGCCGGCCGTGTTCGCCGACCCGGACCGGATCACCCAGGTTCTGATCAACCTGATCCATAACGCGGTTAAATTCACACCCCCCGGCGGGAGGATCACCGTCTCAGCCTATCGGGATGGCGACCATATCGTCTTCTTCGTGCGGGATACCGGTGTGGGTATTGCGGGCAAAGACCTGGCCCGCATCTTCGAGCGGTTCTATAAAGCCGACCGTGCCAGAGCCGGAGGCGGAACCGGTCTGGGGCTTTCCATCGCCCGGCATATGATCGAATCACATGGCGGCGTGATCTGGGCGGAAAGTGAAGAACAGGTCGGCAGCACCTTCAACTTCACCCTCCCCGTCGCTTGATGTTAACCGGTTCTTTACTATGTTTTAGTATTCTTTAACTGATTATTGGTATTACCCAAATCCTCTGATGTTATGATAATGATGCGGGTGATTTCCATTCCTTATAAATTTCATGGAATATATTTCACCTTTTAGCCCACTATAACGAGAATTGTCCAATGCAACCATCCGAATCCGCGGAACTGCAAATTCTGGCAGCCGAAAAGAACAGAGATCCTTTACCGAAAACCACCCTGACCACCTTCAATGTCGGTGAAAAAGCAGAAGGCCAGGACCTGGCAAAGCTGCCCGTTAAATTGATGGTGGATAAGCTCTCGGTTTACTATGGGAAATTCAAAGCCGTAAACGAAATCACGATGCAGATCCCCAAGAACCGGATCACCGCCCTGATCGGACCCTCCGGCTGTGGAAAATCCACCCTGCTGCGCTCTTTCAACCGGATGAACGACCTGGTCAGCGGCTCACGGGTGGAAGGCCAGGTATTGCTGGACGGCAAGAACATCTATGACCCCGACGTGGATGTGGTCGATATCCGCCAGCGGATTGGCATGGTCTTTCAAAGGCCCAACCCCTTCCCGATGAGCGTCTTTGACAATGTCGCTTATGGCCCCCGGCTTTACGGGATCCGCAACAAATCCGTGCTGACGGAAATTGTGGAACGTTCACTGCACCAGGCCGCTGTCTGGGATGATGTCAAGGACAAACTGCACCAATCGGGGCTGGAACTCTCCGGCGGCCAACAGCAGCGCCTTTGCATCGCCCGAGCCATCGCCGTGGAACCCTCCGTGATCCTCATGGACGAACCCGCCTCAGCCCTGGACCCCATCTCCACCCTTAAAATTGAAGAGTTGATGCAGGACCTGAAATCTGATTACACGATCGTGATCGTCACCCATAACATGCAGCAGGCTGCCCGGGTCTCCGATTTCACCGCTTTCCTGATGATTGACAAACAGCGCTCCGGTGTTCTGGTGGAATATGGCCCCACCGAACAGATCTTTACCAATCCCCAAAACCGCCAAACGGAAGAATACGTTACTGGTCGTTTCGGATAGAATGATATAAAATAACCAAACCAACCGATCCATCCTTCGGGAGTTCGATATGCCACGTCAGACTTTAGATCGAGAAATCCATCACCTTCAAGATGAAGTTCTGCTTTTGGGCAGCATGGTTGAGCAAGCCATGCTCAATTCAATTGACGCGCTCAAACGCCGCGATGTCGAATCGGCGCGCAAGGTCTATCTCGGCGATGACCTGATCAATGAAAAGCGCTATGCCATTGAAAACCGCGTCCTGATCCTCTTCGCCACCCAGCAGCCGATAGCCCATGACCTGCGCTTGCTGGCTGCCATCCTGGAAGTAATCACCGAACTGGAGCGAATGGGTGACTATGCCAAGGGTATCGCCAAGATCGTGATGAAAATCGGCCAGAGCGATATTCCCATCCCCGGACGGGAAATCAGCCGGATGGGCGATCTCGCGGTCGGCATGCTTCACCGGGCACTCAGCGCTTTCATCTCCGAAGATGTTGCCATGGCTTACCGGATCCCCAAAGAAGACGAATTGGTGGATGACCTCTACAACCAGATCTATCACAAGATGATGGCTGCCATGATTGCCGATCCGGAGATCATTGACCACTCCAATTACATCATGTGGGTCGTCCATAACATCGAACGGACAGCCGACCGGGTGACCAACATCTGCGAACGCACCATTTTCATCGCCACCGGGGAACTTCTCGAGATTGACGCAACCGATGATGAATGGGATGACGAGGATGAAGCCTAGACTTTTCATCCTGATAATAAAATAGAACATTTATAACCGGCTTGCGAGCCGGTTTTTAAGTAGTGGGTACTCGGAGAGTTATCAAGTATAATCTTGATAAAATAAGTTATATTTTATTTTCGGAAGGTTCGTCGTGTTAAGAAAAAATACCACCCCAGGCAAACTCATCATTGTCGAAGGCATTGATGGCAGCGGGAAATCCACTCAGATTGACCTGCTCTATAAATGGCTTCAGGCACAGGGCCGTTCGGTCTACTTCAGTGAGTGGAACTCCTCTCAACTGGTGAAAAGCACCACCAAACAGGCTAAGAAAAACAAATCTTTCACCCCAACCACGTTCAGCCTCCTCCAGGCCACGGACTTCGCTGACCGCTGGGAAAACCGGATCCTCCCGCTGCTCAAAGCCGGCGTGATCGTCCTGGCGGATCGTTACGCCTTCACCGCTTTTGGGCGAGACGTGGCCCGCGGCGTGGACCGGGTTTGGGTTCGCAACCTCTATTCCTTCGCCATGAAGCCGGACATCGCCCTGTTTTTCCGGGTCCCGCTGGATGTGGCTGTCAAACGGATCACCAGCGCCCGCGCCTCCCTGAAATATTACGAAGCCGGTATGGACTTGAAACTCTCTGAAAGCCGCATTGAGAGTTTTCACATGTTCCAGGAACGAATCCTCAACGAATACGACAAAATGGTCGATGAATTTGGGCTGACCGTGATTGACGGCACCCTGACCGTCCAGGCTCAACAGCGCCTGATGCGTGAGATCGTCCGCAAGGAGCTGGAAGGCTGGGAAGGCTTACCGATCCCCGATGCCCCACCCAAGACACTGCTCAAACCCGATATTTACAGCGGGAAAGGAGGCGCTAATGTCTAAATCCAGATTCTATGGCGCCGGTTTCCCTTATCGTGAGATCGTCGACCTGCCCGGTAAGCTGATCGTCCTGGAAGGGTCCGATGGCGTCGGCCGTTCCACTCAAACTCAGCTCCTCCGCCACTGGCTGGAGGATGAAGGCTTTGCCGTCTCGGATACCGGCTTGCGCCGCTCCGGGCTGACCCAGAAAGGCCTCGACGAGGCTAAAAATGGGCATACGCTCAGCCGGATCACGATGAGCCTGTTCTATGCCACCGACTTTGCCGATCGGCTGGAAAATCAGATCATCCCCGCCCTCGAAGCAGGTTTTATTGTCCTTTCCGACCGTTATTTCTATTCCATCATGGCCCGCGACATCGTACGCGGCGCCGACCCGGAATGGGCGCATAAAGTCTATGGCTTCGCCCTCAAACCGGACCTGATCCTCTACCTCAAAGCCGATATCACCGATCTGGTCTCCCGTCTGATCCACGGCCGCGGCCTGAATTATTGGGAAGCCGGGATGGATATCCATCTGGCTGACAACCTTTTCGACAGTTTTGTGGATTACCAATCCAAGATTGGGATGCAGTTCAATCAACTGGCCAAGGAATATAAATTCGTGACGATTGATGCCGGGCGGCCGGTGACGGAAGTCTTTTCCGACCTGCAAAGCCACATCCGGAATCTGCTGGAAGATCAACAACCGATCATCGATATTGACCTCTAGTCTCAGTTATAATCCGGCGCAAAATTAAGGAGGACACCAAATGGGAAAATCATCTCCACAAGTCCTTTGCCAATTTGGGATTAATTTCATGCTGGAACAGACCCAACGCCTGCTGGATGAACTTCCGGGAGTCCAGCTTGGGCGGGACATTGAAGCCATTCACCGCATGCGGGTGGCCTCCAGGCGCCTGGCGACCGGACTGGATGTCTTTCGCCACTGCCTGCCGAAGAAGAAATCCAAGCTCTGGCGCGATGAGATCCGCAAGGTGACCTATGCCCTGGGGAACGCTCGCAATCTGGATATCCAAATCGATCAGCTAACTGACCTCTATGGCGAAAAACTGGATGCGACCTATAAACCCGGCTATAACCGGCTGTTATTGCGCCTCAAACAGAGCCGTTCCAAAGCGCAGAAAAAGGTCAACAAAACCGCTTTCAAGCTGAAAGAGAGTCAGGCTCTGGAAGAAATGGTCCTCTGGTTCGAAAAACACCGCGAAGCGGAAACTTTGCCCGAACCCTATCCGCCCTCACTTTTACAAAAATCCTACCGGGCTATTACGGAAGCCCTGGAAGATTTCCTGATGCATACGGATTTCATCGCTTCCGAAGCGGACACCGATAAACTCCACGCCATGCGAATTGCCGGGAAGCGTCTGCGTTACACGATGGAGATCTTTGCACCGCTCTATGGCGGCGAGCTTGACCCCTTCATCGTGGCAATGAAAGAAATCCAGGACATTCTCGGTGAGTTCCATGATGCGGATGTCTGGGTGGCCTGGCTGCCAAAATTTGTGGATATGGAAAAAGCTCGCATTGAGGATTATTTCGGCAATACCGGTCCCCTGGAGCGGCTGATGCCCGGTATCCACAATTTGATGGAACACAACGAGCAAATCCGGTCCGATGCCTATCAATCCTTCCTGATGACCTGGCAAACCCTGGCCGATGATAATGCCTGGCAGATCCTCTGCGAAATGCTTACCCCGCCGCCTCTCCCCCTGGAAGACGAGCTTGAAGATGTGGAGGTCCTTGACACCACCGATGAGCTGCCGGACTGGATCGAAGAAGAGGCTGATGAAGAGCAAACCGAAGAAATTGTCGAATTCACTGAGCTGACCAAAGAAATTCTGACCGCTGAGGAACCCACTCCTCAGGTTGAGGTTCCCGCGCCACCGTTGGAACCTGCGACCGGCGATGAGGAATCTGACGATGACAAGTTCATTGACCTCACCGACACCTTCCCGACAGAGGAATGAACCCTTCAACAAATAAAGACCAATCCCCTGCCCAGGCAGGGGATTTTTATTATTCACAGCGCTTGTCTGGTAAAATTCAATGAACCATTTTTGAAAATGAAGGTTCTTATGACGTTTAATGTTGACGAAGTCCGTTCCGATTTTCCCATCCTGCAAACCAGGGTCAACGGCAAGCCATTGGTCTACCTCGATAACGGGGCTACGACCCAAAAGCCGCAGTGCGTGATTGACGCGATCACGAATTATTACACCCATTACAACAGCAACGTCCATCGCGGTACGCACCAGCTTTCCAACCTGGCCACCGAAGCCCATGAAAAAGGGCGCAAGACCGTCCAGGCCTATCTCAACGCCGCCCATGACCACGAAGTGATCTTCACCCGCGGCACCACCGAATCGATCAACCTGGTCGCGTTCTCGTTTGGACAGGCTTTTGTCCGACCCGGCGACGAAGTGATCGTCACCGCGATGGAACACCATTCCAATTTTGTGCCCTGGCAGATGATGTGCGAACGTCAGGGGGCCAAATTTAGGGTGGTGCCGTTTGATGAGAAAGGCGACCTGCGGCTGGATATCCTCGCCAATCTGCTGAACGAGAAAACTCGGATCGTTGCCTTCAACCACGTTTCCAACTCACTGGGGACGATCAACCCCGCCAAGAAGATCATCCAGATGGCGCATGACGCCGGAGCAGCCGTTCTGGTGGATGCCGCCCAATCCGTGCAGCACATCGAACATGACGTGCAGGCGCTGGATGCCGATTTTTACGCGTTCTCCGGCCATAAGATCTACGGCCCCACCGGGATCGGCGTGCTTTATGGCAAGGAAAAATGGCTGGATGCCATGCCCCCTTATCAGGGTGGCGGTGAGATGATCGACATTGTCACCGAAGAACGCACCACCTACAACAAATTACCTTTCAAGTTTGAAGCGGGCACACCCAACATCGTCGGCCCCATCGGGCTGGCAGTTGCAATTGACTACCTTAATCAATTCGACTTCAACGAGATCCGCACGCACGAAGATGACGTGCTGGAATACGGGCGCGAGCGGCTGTTCGAAATTCCAGGCCTGACGATTTATGGCAACAGCGAGCACCACACCAGCATCCTGGCTTTCAACATCGCCGGGATCCACCATTACGATCTGGGCACACTGCTCGACACCCAGGGCATTGCCGTGCGCACCGGCCACCATTGCACTCAGCCAATCATGACCGCGCTGGGCATTGACGGCACCGTTCGGGCGTCATTGGGTATCTACAACACCAAGGCGGAAATCGACTTGCTGGTTGAAGGTATCTACAAAGTTCGGAAAATGCTGGGAAGGTAACTATGCCAACCATTGCTGAAATTCAAGCTGAAATTGTCGAGGATTTTTCCTTCCTGCCGGAATGGGATGAACGTTACTCCTACCTGATCGAGCTCGGGCAGAAAATGCCGCCCCTCCCTGCGGAATACCGCACGGAAGAGAATATCGTCCGGGGCTGCCAGTCCACCGTCTGGCTCCAGCGGGATTGCCAGGACGGCAAAGTCCTGCTGCAAGCCGACAGCGATTCCCTGATCGTCAAAGGCTTGGCTGCCATGCTGATACAGGTCTATTCCGGTCAGCCCGCGGCGGATGTGCTCCAGGCGAACCTGAGCTTCTTTGAGGGTACCGGCATGAGCAAGCATCTTTCATCCCAGCGCGCCAACGGCCTGATGGCGATGATTGACGAGATTAAGGCCTTTGCGGTGAAGTGCGCGGCCGGAGAAGCCTGAGCCGCCTCCTGTCACGTGCACTGCGCGGTGCGTGATTCCACCCTAAAAAAGCCAAACGATTCGTAGGGGCACCCCTCATGGGCGCCCTTTTTTGTCATGTGCACTGCGTGGAAAATGACGGACTACTTTCAAAAACAGCAGAATAAAATAGGTGGGGAAATGAACGACCCCTACCCGCCTTCGGCACCCTTCCCCTCAAGAGGGGAAGGGCAGGGGATGGGGTTAGGAACAACAATAAGAATCAACATTTTCCCAACTTCACCAAATTTAACCGAACCTTTACTGCCGTTTGATTGTTATTGTCTGAACACTCGGTTAGAATAGGGATGATATGAACAACAAAACAACACAAATCCTATTGACCAATGACGACAGTATCCACTCCCCCGGACTTTGGGCCGCCGCGGAAGCGCTGGATACCCTCGGCTATGTCCATGTGGTGGCGCCTCGCGACCAGCATTCCGGTGCCGGCCGCAGCATGCCCATCCACACCTCCGGCATCATCGAAAAAATGTCCCTCACCGTCAACAAGCGGGAATGGAACGTCTTCGCGGTGGATGGCTCCCCCGGCCAATCCATGCTGCATGGCGTTTACGACGTCATCAAAAGCAAACCCGATTTGGTCGTTTCCGGGATCAATTATGGCGAGAATGTCGGCTCGGGCGTGACCGTTTCCGGCACCATCGGCGCGGCGATCGAAGCCGCCACCCTCGGCATCCCGGCCCTGGCCGTCTCTATGCAGACCGGGCGCGAGCATCACTTCTCGCTTTCCCAGGATATCGACTTCAGCGCGGCCGGTTATTTCACCCACCTGCTCGCCAATTGGATGCTCCACACAAAGCTTCCTGAGGATGTGGATATCATCAAAGTGGATGTCCCCTGCGATGCCACACCCGACACGCCAATCGCCTGGACCCGGCAATCGCGCCAGCGCTATTACCTCCCCAAACCGATCGAAAGGGCCTCCCTGATGGAACCCGGTCCGGTGGGCTATGACATCCTGACCGATTTCTCGCGGCTCGAACCCGGCAGTGATCTTTATGCCCTGCTGATCGAGAAAAAGGTGTCGGTCTCGCCGCTCAGCATTGATCTGACCTCCCGGGTGGACCTGGGCTTGTTGGATTCGATGCTTCAAGATTAATCCTCAGTATCCAAACAGAATAATAATAACGAGGCTCTTTGTGCAGAGCCTTGTTTTAATTAAGGAGATATTGGAAATTCCTACAGTTTGATAAATCCATGCTATTATTTATTATTCTTTTTTACCCTCTATCTGCTCCTGTAATCAATCAAACATTAGCTGTTTCATCCAGAACCCATCCAACCCATACGGAGGAATCATGCCCCGGAAAAAAGGACTTACCTACCTCACCTTCGGCTCGCTCTACTTCACCCAGGGGACCATTCAGGGCTTCTTCGCCGCCCTCAATGCCCTCTACCTGCTCGATAACGGACTGAACATGACCGATGTAGGTGTGTTCGGCTTCATTGCCTTATTGCCCTTTGTGCTGAAGATCGGACTGGGGATCCTCTCCGACCGGGTCAACCTCTTTGGAATGGGACACCGCAAACCCTACATCCTGATCGGGCTGGTCGTCCAATTGGTCTGTCTGATCATTGCGCCGTTCATTGATCCCGGTCAATATTTCTGGGGCTACGTGGCGATGGCCTTCACCCTGCAGATGGGCATGGCGCTCTATGACACCTGCACCGACGGTCTGGCTCTGGATACCACACCCGAGAAAGAACAAAGTACCATTCAAGGGTTCATGGTCGGCGGGCGGGCCATCGGCGTGATCGTAGCTGCCTCCGTGGTGGGCCTCCTGGCCGAAAACGTCTCCTGGCAGGCGGTTTTCTGGACTCTGGGGGCGCTGACGCTCCTGCCGGCTCCCTTAGTCCTCACTATTCGCGAAAAAGCCCGGGACGTTGAAAAACGGTTCAATTGGGCGGCATTCAAAGCCTTTAACGGCAAGACTTTCCTGGCAGCTTGTCTGGGAACCTTGATGTTTGTGATCATCCTGGGCGTCAATCAATTGGTCAACCCCTTCCTTGAAGAGCAGTTCGGCATCACCCTGACCGCGGCGGGGTTCATTACCTCGCTTTGGGGCGTGGGTGTGATCGGCGGCAGCCTGGTGGGCGGCTGGCTGCTGCGCCGCTGCCCGATTAAACCGGGGTTATCGATTGCCGTCCTGATCGTCAGCCTGGCGATTCTCGGAATCGCCTTCCTGATCGGGCCATCCTTTGGGTTGACTCTGGCTGTGGCAATGGTGATCTTCTTTGGGGTGGCCTATGGCGCTTACCAAACGGAATATTTCGCGGTGGCAATGCGCTTTGTGGATGCTCGGATCGCGGCTTCGATGTATGCGATCCTGATGGCCTTCACCAACATCGGCCAGGGGATCGGGATGTACCTTTCCGGCGCGTTGGCGGATAAACTGGGCTATCAGGTCACCTTCCTGATTTTGTTGGGGTTGAACCTGCTCCTTCTGCCCTTCATTCAGGTCGTTTTCAAATCAAAAAAGGTTGAGGCCGAAACAGTCTAAGTAACGATAAATGTAGGTCATGTGCCGCGAAGCGCACGTGACGTTCAGAGATTTAAGTCACGCATGGATAGCCTTACGGACTCACCATGCGTGACTTTTTCTTCGTCACGCTGGAAGCGTGACCTACAGTTAGCGCTTTAAGAAGATGATGCGGAACTCGATGGGCGGGTACAACTCCCAAGGGAGTCAGGTAGACCCGCCCCTACAAGACATGAAATAAAATCCGTAGGGGCGCCCCTTGTGGGCGCCTTTCTTTATTGGGCAGGCGGAACTTCCTAGGGCGGCGAGCAGACCCGCTCCCCGAAAATAAATGTAGGTCATGTGCCGTAGAGCGCGTGTGACATCCTAAACGGGTAAGTCACGCAGGAAGCACGACCCACATTTAAGCCTTCCCCCTGGGGGGAAGGTGGCGCAGAGCGCCGGATGAGGGGAATATAAACGCAAATCCAAAACCCGCAACCAAACCTCCTGTAGCTGAATCAAAAAAGGACGGCGAGTTGCCGTCCTTCATATTTACATCCCATACAACTCACTCATTCAAAGGCAGCACCAACTTGAACACCACGCCGCCGGCCGGATGATTCTCCCCGATCAAAGCACCACCATGCGCTTCAGCCAGTTTTCGCGCGATCGCCAATCCCAGCCCCGTCCCACCGCTGGCCCGGTCACGGGCTTTGTCACCGCGGTAGAACCGCTCAAACAGATGCTCCAACACATCAGCCGGGATGCTCGGACCGTTGTTATGCACGGCAAAGATCGCCGAATGACCCTGTCTCTGCAAGCTGACCTCAATCATCCCGCCTTCGGGGGTATAACGAAGCGCATTTTGCAACAAATTGTCAAGGATCTGCTGCAAGCGCTCCCTGTCACCCAGGGCTGTCATCAATCCGGCCGGACAAATCGATTCAATCACGACTTTTTTGGCGTCCGCCTGCGGCTGGAACCTTGCTGCCAGATCGTTACACATCGCATTGAGGTCCACATTGCGCATGTTCAGCGAAAGTTCACCCGCATCCACCAGAGCCAGCGTCCGCAGATCATTCACCAACCGGGTTAGCTGCTGGTTCTGCTCGCCGATCAGGGCGAGGTTATCCAGCGTCAGCGGGTAAACGCCGTCCTGCAATGCTTCCAGGTGTGCCCGCTGGATCGCCAGGGGGTTGCGCAGTTCATGGGCAATGTCGGCGGTCATCGATTGACGCCGGTTTTCGGCATCTTCTAAATTCTCCGCCATCTGATTAAATGATTTGCCCAATGAAGCCAGTTCTCCACCCCCGCGCACCTTCACCCGCTGGGAGAGGTCACCTTCCGCCATCTGATTGGCGGCTTTGGTCAGTCCATGCACCGGTCGGAGGATCAGCGAAGAAAGAATCAACGCCAAAACGATGGCAATCCCGCCGGAAATACCGGCAGCCAACAGCGAGGCATTATTCACCCGCTCGATCAGCAATTCATCAAAATCATCCGGCAGTTCCACTATCCCGCCATCCGGGACGAGATATCCCACAACCTCACCGTCCACTTCCAGAGCAATGGATTGAGCCAGAATGCTCTCAGAAAGTTGGGTGCCGATTTCAGTTTCAACCGGGCTGAGGACCACCGTCCCCGTGGGATCGGTTACCACATGGTCATTGGCGTTCACGCCCGCTGTTGTGTTGCCCGCGGCAACTGCATTCTCGCCGGTTGAACCCGTGCCGGAACGCTGCCCCTGACCGCGTCCGATTCCAACTCCACCCGCATTTGCGCCTGTCCCTGCCGTGGAGACTTCTTCCGCTCCGCTCCAACTGCCGTTTGCGGCATAATAGTCTTCCAGATTCGAGGCCAGATTTTCCAGCCCAACCTGGCCGCCATGAGTCAGAAAAGTTTCCACTTCCTGCTGAGTGGTATACCGCGCCACCACAGCCACAGTCCCCAGGGCAATCAGGATGATCAATGCAAAGGAGCCAAGCAGTCGCCAACGCATAATTACTTATTCTCCTTTTTAAACCGATACCCCTTGCCAAAGACCGTCTCAATATAGTGGGGGTCCTTGCTGTCATCGCCCAACTTGCTGCGCAGGTTCTTGATATGGGCGTCAATGCTGCGTTCATATCCTTCATATGCCACACCCTGACAGGCTTCCAATAATTGCAAGCGTGAGAAAACCCACCCCGGATGTTCCGCCAGGGTGGCCAGGATCGAAAATTCAGTCGGCGTCAGATCCATCGCCACACCGGCCTGAGTGACGGTGAATTCCTGAGGATCGATCTCCAAATCATTGATCTGGAGGACCACAGCCGGTTCTGCAACGGTCTTTTGAACGCGGCGTAGCACGGCTTTCACCCGGGCAACTACTTCGCGAGGTGAAAACGGCTTGGCAATGTAATCATCCGCGCCCATCTCCAGCCCCAAAAGCCGGTCCAACTCTTCCACCCGGGCGGTGGTCATGATCAGCGGAGTGTCATCCGTCTGGCGGATCTTTCTGGCAATGTCAATGCCATCCATTCCCGGCAGGTTCAAATCCAGCAGGACCATATCGGGGTGGTTGGCTTCCCAAAGCGCCAGGCCCTGATCGCCCCGGTTGGCAACCAACACATCATATCCGGCCCGTTCCAAATAGGCTTTCAGGACGTTGGAGAGTTCTTTTTCATCTTCTATGATCAATACTGTGGTCATGTATTTATTATAGCCCCTTCGGTTCCCGGGTGTTTTATCTTCATAACTTCTTCATATCTTCTCCATTGGTTCTCCAACTGTCCCATCTATCATAGAGAACGTAAGATTTTGAACGTTTAGGAGTAACGATGAAGAAACGAAAATCAACATTAACGCCCAAACTCCGCCAAAATTGGTGGTTGGATGCAGCCCTCGGGATCAGTGCTTTATTGGCTATCCTCAGCAGCATCTACTTCCTGGTCTATCCCAACACCGGGTATGAGGGCGGCCGTAATCCTTATTACAATGCGACCCTGATCTTCTCCAAGACGACCTGGGACCTGCTCCACACCTGGACAGGCGCACTGGTGATCCTGGTGGCCCTGCTGCACGTCATCATCCACTGGACGTGGATCAAAGGGACCCTCGTTCGGTCCTGGCAGATCCTCACCAAAAAACGGGACGGGTTCGGCCTTCGCCTGACCTATAACATCCTGTTGGATATCACCATCGCCATCAGTTTCCTGATTTGCAGCATCTCCGGGGTCTACTTCATGCTCAACCCAACCAGCGGTCAGAATGCTGTGACTTATCTCTTCGATAAGACCACCTGGGACATGATCCATACCTGGAGCGGCGTGACCTTTGCCCTGACAGCCCTGTTACACGTTGTCCTGCATTGGAAATGGATCGAGAATATCACCGGCAAGATGTTTGGGACAAAAGAACAAACAATGTCAACCGGCCAGGCCCTTCTGGAGCCTGTTGAAGAAACAATCTAAATCCGGAATAACACAATAACACACTAAGAAGAATTGGAGTACATAATGGTTAAGAAAGTTTTTGTAGGCGTATTGATAGCAGCGGCATTTGGACTGCTGGTATTTGGAGCGGTCAACCGCACACTGGCTAAATCACTTGACACCGATCCCCTGGCTCTGAATGAAAGCGCAGAGTATGGCAATGGCGGCAACCGTAACGGTTACACCGAAGAGATCCAAAATCAGGTTCTTGATGGCGGCGTTGATGATTGCATCGCCGATGGTGAAGCCTACGGTTACGGCGCTGGCGATGCCACGGGCTACGGCCCTGGTGATGGTACCGGCTACGTTGATGGCCCCGAAGATGGTTCCGGCTATGGCATTGGTTCCGGCAACGGCAACCAACCCGTGGACGCCCCCCAAGATGGTACCGGTGACGGTATCGCCGATGTGGACGAATGGCTCACCATCAATGGGACTGTCGAATCCGTCTCCTCCTACCTGGTCGTGATCGTTCTGGAAGACGGTACGGTCTTCGATCTCGATGGCCGCACCCTCAGCTACATCACCGACATGGGTTTCACCCTCAATGTTGGCGACAGCGTGACCATGCTGGGTTTCTATGAAGGCGGTTTGCTCGAAATCGGCCAGATCACCGATCTGACCACCGGTGAGAGCATCACCATCCGCACCGATGATGGCACCCCCCTCTGGGCTGGCAACACCACCAATGGTAGTGGTCAGCGTGGAGGCGGCAGCAACGGTCGTCGGTAAGCCAAACATAAAACAAACAACCTGGCTGCCCGGATTTACTTCGGGCAGCCTTCTTTTTTAATCCACCCATCCTATTCTCCGTCGAATTGCGAAAAAAATAGGATTGATTTACAATCATCTTGTTTCATTTATTTAAGGTTAGCCGAAAATCATTTCAAATCCATCTTTGCTGATTGAGTTCTGCCCCCCAACTCTTTCACAACTTAAGAGCTACCTTAGTGTTGTAATTATGAATCATCATGCACCTAGAGAGGACTAGTCACATGGAAAAGAAGGATAAACTGCCGTTACTCACCAAGCTCATCTACGGGACGGGCGATCTCGGCTTTAGTATGAACAACTCCATCATCAGTTCGCTGTTCCCCCTCTTTATGATGGATGTAATCGGCCTGTCACCCGCCCTGGCTGCCATCATCCTGTTCGTCGGCCGGAGCTGGGACTACGTCAATGACCCGATCGTTGGGCACCTTTCCGACCGGACCCGTACCCGTTGGGGTCGCCGCCGGCCGTTCCTTCTCTTTGGCGCGATTCCCTTTGGTCTGTCCTTCATTCTCCTTTGGCTCAGTCCCAATTTCAGCCAGACCGGACTCATCATTTATTATTCGGTGGCCTATATCATTTATGAAGCCATGGCGACGATCGTCTACATGCCATACTACGCCCTGACCCCGGAACTCACCGAAGATTACGATGAACGCACCAAGCTGACCAGTTACCGGATGCTCTTCAACATCATGGGCAGCCTGACTGCTTATGTCTTCCCGATGCTGGTGATTGGTTCGATGGTGCCCGATAACACCAAAAAGGTGATGATCATGGCCCTGATCGCAGCCGCCATCGCCGCCAGCCCCTTGTTCCTGGTCTTCTTCGGCACAAAAGAGAAGAAGGAATACATGCTTGAAAAACAACCCAAGCTGATCCCTTCCCTCAAAGCTGCTTTCAAGAACCGCCCCTTCATCTTCGGCGCAGGCATTTATCTTCTGACCTGGATGACCATCGTGGTGCTAGAAACCAACCTGTTGATCTACATTAAATACATCATCCAGCGTCCGGAACAGAGCAGTATTATCATGGCGAGCATCTTTGTGACCGCAATCTTCGCCCTGCCCATCTGGAATTGGGCCGCGAAACACTGGAATAAACGTCTGGCCTACATCATCGGTGTGTCCTTCTGGGCCGTGGTGATGATCGTCCTGATCATGGTCACCCCCCAGACACCTTTCTGGGTCATCATGGTTCTGTGTGTGATGGCCGGGATCGGCGTCAGCGCCGCACAGGTGCTGCCCTGGGCCATCATCCCCGATGCCATCGAATGGGACGAATGGATGACCTTCGAACGGCATGAGGGTATGTTCTACAGCCTGATCACTCTCCTGGGCAAGATCGGCAACTCCATCGCCGGGCCTGCTTCCCTGCTCGTCCTGCAGGCCACGGGTTACCAGGCTGGAGCACTCACCCAACCCGACAGCGCCCTGCTCGGTATCCGTCTGGTGATTGGCCCCATTCCCGCCATCCTCCTGGTAGGTGGGATCGTGTTTGCCCTCTTCTATCCCCTCACCCGGGAAGAACATCACAAGATCGTTGAGGAACTCCGGATCCGACGGGAAGCCCGCAAACAGGCCAAGGCCGAAGAAAAATCCATCACCGGCGCGGAAGAAGCTGCCTAGACCTTTTCAGTGAGAACGCGTTTGTTTATGCTGACCGATCTTAATCGGAACCAACAATAGACTTCAAACAGACCCTTTGGGAGGTTCAGCCTGCCAAAGGGTTTTTTATTTACAGGTGAAGATCAGAGAGTATTGATGAAAAAACTATCCCGTCTGACAAAACTCATCTACGGCTTTGGGGATGTCGGTTTCAGCATGACCAGCACGATTGTCGCGGCCTACTTCCCCATTTTTCTTACGGACGTGGTCGGGCTGACTCCTGGTATCGTCGCCATCGCCTTATTTATCGGGAAAAGCTGGGACTACATCAACGACCCCCTGGTGGGCTATCTCTCTGATCGCACCCGCACCCGCTGGGGCCGTCGCCGGCCCTTCCTGCTCTTTGGGGCAATCCCGTTTGCGGTTGTCTTTGCTTTCCTCTGGTTCAAACCGGACTTTGATTCCCACACCGCCCTGGTGATCTTCTATACGATGATGTACATCCTCTATGACGCCATCGTCACCGTCGTCAGCATGCCCTATTTCTCCCTCACGCCTGAGCTGACTGAGGATTATGACGAACGCACCGAACTGACCGGTTACCGAATGTTCTTTTCCATCCTCGGCGGGCTGATCTCCTTCGTCGTGCCGATGATGATCATCGGGCAGATGGCCCCGGGAAACGCCGATAACGTGTTCCTGATGGGCCTGATCTTCGGCATCGCCTCAGCCGCGCCGCTGCTTCTGGTCTTCTTTGGAACGCGGGAACGGCCCTACTTCACCCAGCTCGAACGCCCCAGGCTAAAGGAATCGCTCAAGGCCGCCATCAAGAATCGCCCCTTCATCTTCAGCGCGGTGATCTATCTTTTCACCTGGACCAGCATGGCAATCATTGAGGCCAACCTGCTATTCTATATCAAGTATGTCGTTCAGCGTGAGAATATGAACGAAGTGATCATGGCCACCATTTTCGTCACGGCGATCATCTCCCTGCCGCTCTGGGATTGGGCTTCGAAGAAATTCAATAAGCGCAAGGCTTATATTTATGGCATCGCCTTTTGGGCGGTTGTCCAGATCCTGCTAATCACGGTCACTGCCACCAGTTCGCTTTTCTACCTGCTTTCCCTCTGTGTTCTGGCAGGGCTGGGCGTTGGCGCGGCGCATGTGCTGCCCTGGTCGATCATCCCGGATGCCATTGAAGTGGACGAACTCAAGACCGGTGAACGCCATGAAGGCATGTTCTACAGCCTGGTAACCCTGGCCAGCAAAATCGCCAATTCCATTGCCGTGCCCCTCGCCCTGGCCGTGCTGGATTTCAGCGGATACATTCCCAACGCCGCCGTGCAGCCCCAATCCACCATCACCGGCATCCGGATGGTCGTCGGGCCGATCCCGGCCCTGCTGCTGGTGGGCGGGATCATCTTTGCCATCCTCTATCCCCTTTCACGGGATGAATACCGCGGCGTCGTTCAGGAACTTGAAACCCGGCGGGGTCAAACCGATCAACAGGAGTTACCGTGAGCATGATTTCCATTCAGAAAGTCACCACCCACCACCAACGCCGCCTCTATGCAACCTTTCCCTGGCAGATCTACAAAGGCGACCCTCTCTGGGTGCCGTCCCTGGTGCCAGACCGGATGAAGCAGCTTGATCCCGCAAAAGGCACATTTTATCAGCACGGCAGCGCGGATTTCTTTCTGGCGTATAAAGATGGCAAACTGTCCGGGACAATCATGGCCGCGGAAGATCGTTCCTCCAACCAGTCCCGCGATCTTGCCGATGCGATGTTTGGTTTCTTCGAATGCATCAATGATCAGGAGGTTGCCAACGCCCTCTTTGACACCGTCCGAAAATGGGCTGGTGATCACGGGTTGGATCAGATGATCGGCCCCTTTCATCAGGATTACGATTCAGCCTATGGCGTGCTGATTGAAGGGCGTGACCGGCCACCCGCCATTAGCTGCGGTCACACGCCGGCCTTTTATGAGGATCTGGTGCTCAACTATGGGTTCACCCCCTATCGTCCGGATAATATCGCCTTCGCCCTGGACATCACCCGGGATACGCGTGAATTCCAGTTGCTCCATAAACTGGCCGATAAGGCCAAAGAGCGCGGCGTCGCCGTGATTCGTGAAGCCCGACTGGAGGAATGGGATCGGGAAGCGGATCGGGTACATTACCTGCTCAATAAAGCTCTCGCCCACCTGGTGGATTTTGTCGGCTGGGACCGGGAAGCGCTGAATGACACTCTGGAACCCTTCCGCAAATATGCCGACCCGGAGTTGGTGCTCTTCGCCGATGTCGGCGACCAGACAGTGGGGTTCTTCCCCGGCATCCCGAACCTGAACGAGATCCTCATCCACCTCAATGGGCTGCGCTATCCCTGGGACGCGCTGAAAGTGCTCCAATATAAGAACCTTCAGCCCAAATGTCTGGCGATCAAGAGCGTCCTGGTGCTGCCCGATTATTGGGGCTCCGGTGTCAGCCTGATGCTCTTTTCCGAAATGCTGAAACGCGCCCGGACGAAGGGGTATGAATGGGTGGACCTATCCCTGACCTCTGTGGATAACCCCAAAACACCAATGCTGGCCGAAAGGATGGGCGGCAGGATCTATAAGCGTTACAGGGTCTACAAGATGCCGGTCTAACCCAACCCCCGCCTCTCCAACTCCCATACCGGTCGACTTGAAAAAGTGACCAGGCAAAATCGAGGTAAAGAAATGGACTATCTTGAATATGAAAAATCCTATATCGGGCAGCTTCGCAAGAGAATCGGAAATGACCTTCTGATCGTACCCACGGTTTGCGCGGTTATCCCCAACGCGCAGGGCGAAATCCTCTTTATCCGCCGCAGCGATGACGGGAGCTGGGGAATGCCGGCTGGGAGCATTGAAATCAACGATTCCATTTCCGACTGCCTGATACGCGAAGTCCGGGAAGAGACTGGCCTGGAAGTCCTCGAAGCCCAGCCCATGGCGATCTATTCCGAACCCCGGTTTGCCTTTACAACGTTCTACGGTGGAAAACACCAAATGTTCAGCGTTGTTTTTCTTGTGACAAAGTGGGCCGGTCAACTAATCACCCAAACCGATGAAACCGTTGACGCCCGGTTCTTTTCATTAACCGGACTGCCAACCATACCGGATCCTTATCCGGAAATATTGCAGGATTACCAACAATTTGAAGGAAAATTGATCCTAAAATGATCGGATTGGCGAAAAACCCACCATAATCCACCCATTGAGGTAGGGAAATCCCCTACTCCAGTCCCATTTCTCTTCTTGATATATCAAAAAAAATCTTGTAAAATCAAAAATAGGCAATAGTAGTCCCCATTCATTCATGAACTTATTAGCTCACGACCGAATGACACCCATTCAAGGACACAGATTATGAACGTCATAAAAGTATCAGCCAACTCCCGAACCGCTGCCGTTGCAGGGGCAATTGCAGGTGTAATGCGTGAACACCGCTATGCAGAAGTCCAATCAATAGGTGCTGGTGCAGTCAACCAGGCTGTTAAGGCCATCATCCTAGCAAAAGGATATCTCGTAAACGATGGCATTGATATAATCTGCATCCCTGAATTTGTCGATGTCGAGATTGATGGCAAAGTTCGAACAGCCATAAAACTGATTATTTCGCCCTTTGGGGAAGAACTGCCGTCCTCAGAGGAACACGGGAACAACTCGGAAGAGCTTCCCGAGCTGGCCGAATAGTATCAGTCCGATCCACAATTGAATCTATAAACAAAAACAGACGCTTTACCGCGTCTGTTTTCTTATTTTTTCTATTGCAAATAATTACAGATCGAATTTAACTTCATCTTTGCCGATGAGGATATCCTGCACTTTCTCGATGACCAGCGCCAGATGTTGGGGTTTGGCGACATAGTCCAGGTCATCCGAAGGGACTGTCAAAACCGGACAGAGGTCGAAGCTATCCACCCATTCCTCATACAGGTCATTCAAATCCGCCAAATAATTTGCGCTGATGGTCCGCTCGAA
>CAYUSC010000009.1:0-8876 GCA_964447265.1 uncultured Candidatus Brevefilum sp. | reverse complement strand
GAATGAAATGCCCAGGATTGCATATCATCATAAAAATCGGCCAGATAGGGATTCTCCGCCACCGGCTCATAAAATGGAGACCAACCCAATTCATCACTGATCAACCTCACAAGTGTGGATTTTCCCACACCGATATTCCCCGCAACCGCGATAAATTTATCCATTCCGATAGCGCTCCTGGCATTTATTTTATTGGCAACAGTCCGAAACCCATAACTATTCCCAATATTCACCCCATTATAAGCGTTATCCAAAACCCATTCAACCTGAGGCCTTAAAATTCCGTTGATTTTAAGCTAAAAAGGCTGCCAATTTTCATTGGAAGCCTTCTGTTTCAATCGGGAAGTTTTTACTTCGCCATCATTTCTTCGCGTGCTTTTTGGATCTTCTTCTGCATGGCGAACTTGGTTACTTCGGCGGCAACCGAGGGCACCAGGATCAGCGGAAGGATCTCAGCCCACTGCGCCAGGCCCAAAGTAGCTGTATTGAAAATGGGCTGCAGGAAGGGAACATAAATCACCAGCATAATCAACACCAGCGAGCCTAAAACCGCCCAGTTCATCAACTTGTTCTTGAATAAACCGATCTTCAGCAGGGGGTAGTATTCAGACCGTGCCGTGAAAGCCCGGAGTAATTCCGAGATACTGAGGGTGACGAAAGCCATTGTCTCCGCAAAATCAATGTTTCCCTGTTTCATACCAAGGCCAAATGCACCCAGGGTGACGGCTGTGATGGCGATGGTTTGCACCACAATGCCAACCTGCATGAACTTGTTGATAATCGGCTCGTTGGTCGGTCGGGGTGGCTGATCCATGATATCGGGGTCGCCCGGTTCAGTCCCCAGCGCAAGGGCCGGGGCGCCATCCGTCACCAGGTTGAGCCACAACAACTGGATCGCCGTCAGCGGGACAGGCCAGCCAAACAGCGTCGCCAGGAAGATCACCATGATCTCAGCGGCATTACAGGAAAGCAGGTAATAGACGAACTTGCGGATGTTGCTGTAGATCACGCGGCCTTGTTCCACGGCGGAAACAATGCTGGCGTAGTTATCATCGGTCAGAACCATATCGGCCGTACCTTTGGCCACGTCAGTACCGGTGATCCCCATCGCCACACCAATGTCGGCCCGCTTGATGGCGGGGGCGTCATTGACGCCGTCGCCGGTCATGGCGACAACTTCGTTATTGGCGCGCAGGGCGTCCACGATGCGCATCTTGTGCTCCGGGCTGACCCGGGCATAGACGTCAGTTTCCATCACATTCCTGATCATTTCCTCATCGGAGAGGTCATTGATCTCAGCGCCGGTCATCACCTTATGACCAGCCTGGAGCAGGCCGATCTCTTCCGCGATGGCGCGGGCTGTATTGGGATAATCGCCGGTGATCATGATCGTACGGATGCCGGCATCCCGGGCGATATTGAGCGCCGCTTTGACTTCGGTCCGGGCGGGATCGATCATACCGATCAGGCCGACAAAGGTCAGGTCCTTTTCCAGTTCTTCGCTGTTGATTTCATCCGGCAAAACCGGCAGCATCCGATAGGCGACGCCCAACACGCGCAGCGCGCTGCCGGTCATGGTGTCATTGGCCTTCAAAACTTCCTTGCGGCGTTCGTCGGTCAGCCTCTCATCGCCATTGTTCATGGTTTGGATATGAGAACAGAGGTTCAACACCACATCCGGCGCGCCTTTGACGGCAATGATATGCCATTCGCGTTTGGCGTCGCTCTTGAGCGGAGAAATATCCGCATCTTCCGGATTTTCAACTGCATGGATGGTCACCATCCGTTTGCGGTTGGAATCGAAGGGGATCTCCTGCCGGCGAGGATAGGCCACATTCAGTGCCCTAGCCGAAGCGCCAGCCTTCAGAGCCGCCACCAGGATCGCGCCTTCGGTGGGATCGCCGATCATCCGGAAAGTCTCCTGACCGTCCTGCTCACCGGCATGTTCCAACTGGGCGTCATTGTTCAGGGTGCCCAGCCAGAGCGAGGTCTTAACCGCAGGATATTGGTCCAGCGATACTTTTTCATTATTGACTTTGAACTCACCCTTTGGGGTATATCCGCTGCCGGTCACATCCACAAATTGATTGCCGGCCCAAATCCGGGTGACGGTCATTTCGTTCTGAGTGAGGGTGCCGGTTTTATCGGAGCAGATCACCGTGGCGGAGCCAAGGGTCTCAACCGAGGAGAGTTTGCGGATCAGGGCATGGCGGCGAACCATCTCGCGCATTCCCAATGCCAGGCTGATGGTCACCACGGCCGGAAGTCCTTCCGGTACGGCGGCAATCGCCAGGGAAACTGCAATCATAAACAGTCCGGTGAATTCTTCCAACGCGGCTGAACTGATGATATTTTCAAAGCCGCTGCGGGCAATAAAGCGGATTGCGCCGATCACAAAGACCAGGCCACAAATCGCCAGCGAACCCCAGCCCAACACCTTGCCAAGCTGATCCAACCGGCGCTGCAGGGGAGTCTCTTCATTCTCAACGGATTGGAGCATCGTGGCGATCATGCCCAATTGGGTGTGCATCCCAATGGATACGACCACACCTTTGCCGCGGCCATAGTTGACCAGCGTGCCCATAAAGGCCGTGTTCTTCCGATCGCCCAGCGGAATATCCGCTTCCAGGCGGGTCTGAGCGTTCTTTTCCACAGGCAGCGATTCGCCGGTCAGCGAAGCTTCGTCCACCCGCAGGTTAACCGCCTCAAGCAGCCGGACATCCGCAGGGATATAATTGCCCGCTTCAAGGAAGACAATGTCGCCGGGAACCAACTCATTGGCGGGGACGGAAATACGATGCCCGCCGCGCAACACCGAGGATTCGGGCGCCGCCAGCTTCTTTAATGCCGCCAGAGCAGCCTCGGCCCGGCTCTCTTGAATAATGCCCATGATGGCGTTCAGGATCACGATGGCGAGAATGGCGATGGCTTCCACATAATCGCCCAACAGGGCCGAGATGATGGATGCCGCCAACAGCATGTAGATCACGAAGCTGTTGATCTGCGACCAGAGCATCGCCCAAAAGGTCGTGGGAGGCGCTTCCGTCAATTCATTGGGGCCATACTCTTCCTGCCGTGCTTTTACTTCTTCGGGGGAAAGCCCTTCCTCCAAAGGCGTTTCAAGCCGTTCCAATACGTCCGTATTGGACATGGAATGCCACGAAATGGATACGTCTTTCCCGGTGGCTTTTTGTGAAACGAGACTGTCTTCGCTCATAAATGAACACTCCTGTTAGTGATAATTCAAATAATAATTCTACCCACCAGCGTCAGTGATAACCTTAGATTATCTAAGGGTTGTTTCCATGCAGGCGCAAATCCTCATAATTATATCTGATTTAGCTTTCAATGGTTCGGTCGAACTCAGGCTGTTTCGGGACTGACCGTTACAACAACGCTGCCAATTGGCACACCCAGATCCTCACCAACAACCACACATTTCACCTGCAGAAGGAAGTAGATCGGTGCATCCACCGTGGAAAGAGTCTCATAATTCCCCATGCCTTTGGAAAGAATCAACTCTGCGCTGTTGAAGTGTTCCAAAAATTCCGGACTGCCGGCTGAGACGAGGGTTCCGATAATCCGGTTGCCATTGTCAATGATCTCGGCAACTTCATCCAACCCGGCATCCAAAGCATCCTGCCGCGTTACATCGTTCAAAACCGGGCCGCCCTTAACCACATAGGTCACCGGTTTACCCAACATCTCGATCAACACCTTATCAAAGACCGCTTCACCGGCATTATCACCCAAATAGAGAATTGAACTGGCTTTCTCGATGGCCGCTTTCAGTTCCGCCATCCGGTCAATCGCCATCGGCTGCTTCTGAACGCGTTCCACCACCTCCCAAAGATCGTAATCTGAGCTGGGACCCAAATCAATGATATTCCCGGCAATACTGATCCTGACGGCCGCCTCCAGGGGATCATCGGCCTCCGCCACGATCCGCCGTAATTCCGGCAACAGGGATAAGGCTTTCTCCGTGGATTCCCGCTTGACCTTCATATAAGGGTCGTCCTTACCGGTCAAATCCCGCACCAATGCATGGACATCGGAAGCAATTTCAGCCGGCGTCTCGCCGGGTGGAAAAGACTGGAGAATGGAAAGGGTTTCCTGAACCACATGGTTTTGTTGTTCAGGCGTGGCGCCAGCCATTCGGGCAGCCTGCAAGGCTTGGCGCAGGGTACAGTGGTAACAATCAAGGTAAGTTCGCATAAAAAGAATTATAGCAGGGGTTGTTTAAATCCAATGCTCGGCCGGTATATAAAAAGACGCCCTTTTCAGGGCGTCTTTGCTTTCCATATTGAAAAACGGCTCAACCTAGGGTTCGATCCGGGTGTTGGCGGGGATAATGGCCCGTTTAGGCACCACCACAATCCCATCCTTGACGGAATACATATCCGTTTCCAATTCCGTCCCCAATGGGAAGGGTTTGACCACCACATTCGCACCCATCCGGCAGTTCTTATCAATGATCGCGCCTTCGATATCGCAATTCTCGCCGATCCCCATCGGGATGTCGCCGGAATCGTCATAAAAGTCGGCGCCCATCAGGACCGAATCCTTGATCCGCGCGCCGCACTTGATCATACTTCGCAGACCGATCACGGAATGCTCGATGGTTGCGTCCTGAATACCGCAGCCTTCAGCAATCAGCACATCATGCAGGTTGCAATTGCCCAGTTGCGATCCGGGCAGGAAGCGGGCATGCGTATAGAGCCGCAGCGATTGATCGAAAATATCGAAGGGCGGGTTGGGCCGGGTCATTTCCAGGTTGGTCTCATAGAACGAGCGGATCGTTCCGATATCGCGCCAATAACCGTTATACTCATACCCCTGAACCTTGAGACCATTCTTGACGCAGTGCGGGATGATATCGTAACCAAAGTCGTCGAAGTTCTGACCCCCCTGTCGCAGGGACAGAATCTTGACCAGTGTGTCCTGGTTGAAGAAATAAATGCCCATCGAAGCCAGATAGGGTTTTTCGGGGTCATCACGGGAGACAAAGGAATCCAACACGGCGGGATCCTTGGGTTTTTCAGCAAAATCAATGATCTGCCCATCCTGATTTTGTTTCAAAATGCCAAACTGGGAGGCGTTTTCCCGACCAATCGGCTGCACTGCCACGGTCACATCCGCCTGATTATCCCAATGGCACTGCGCCATCTTGGAATAATCCATCCGGTAAAGATGGTCACCGGCCAAAATCAGCACGTACTTTGAGTTGGATACCTGAATTTCAAAAAGCTGCTTACGAACAGCGTCCGCCGTGCCCTGATACCACTCCGTATGTTCCATGGTCTGCTCGGCCGCCCAAATCTGGACCCAGCCGGTATGGAAGCTATCAAAATTGTAGGTACTGGTGATGTGCCGATGGAGGGAAATGGAATTAAATTGGGTCAGGACGGCAATTCGGAAAATATTGGAGTTGATGCAGTTACTGATGGGGATATCGATCAACCGATATTTTCCGGCAATCGGGACAGCGGGTTTGGAACGCAGCATGGTGAGCGGGTAGAGGCGCTTACCTTGACCACCTCCCAAGATCACCGCAAGGACTTCGTTAAGGCTTGGCATAGCTCTCTCCTTCCTGAGGAGTTGTGGTGTGGAGTGACCTTATTCTGCTTCATCTATTGTATACTAAAAACCCTGCTCTGATAAATAAAAATCGCCAATATGGCGATTTTTGATTGTTATTTTTCAGTGCGCTCCCGCACCAGTTGAAGGATCTCCTCCACCGAGTGCAGGGTACCCTCGCTCACCGGCCCCAGCATCTGGGCCAGTTCCTCTTGCCTCTCTCTCCCCGTAAGGGTGATCACGTCCGAGATCGTCCGGCCATCCACCATCTGTTTGGTGACCTTCAAGTGCTGTTCGCCAAAAGCCGCCAGTTGCGGCAGGTGGGTGATGCACATCACCTGGTGCTGTCGGGAAAGGCTCCAAAGCTTTTCGCCAACCGTCATACCAACCCGGCCGCCGATACCCTGGTCAATCTCATCAAAGATCAGGGTCGGTACCTGGTCCGCCTTGGCTAGCACGTCCTTGAGGGCCAGCATCAAACGGGAAGTCTCACCACCGGAGGCCACCTTCACCAGCGACTTGAAGCCCTCGCCGGGGTTGGTCTCCACCATGAAAGCCACCCGGTCATACCCCGTGGCGTCAAAGGCCACCCGGCTGCCATCCGTCAGCGGAATCCCGTTCTCGTCCGGTCGGGTCTCGATGGCAGCCTGGAAGCGGGCATTGGCCATCCGCAGGTCATCTAGTTCCACTTCCACCAAACCGCCTAATCGTTCAGCCGCCTCATGGCGGCGTTCGCTTAATACATCGGCCTTTTGGGCCAGGACCTGCAGCAATTCGGCTTCCTGGGTTTCCAATTCACCCAATCGTTCTTCGGCATGGGTGATCGAATCCAGATCTCGTTTCGCCCGTTCCCCGAAGGCGATCACTTCTTCCAGATCGTTGCCATATTTCCGTTTCAGGCTGCTCAGGAGGTCAATCCGCTCTTCAATCCGGTCGAGAGCGCGGGGGTTGAATTCAATATTTTCAGCATAGTTTTGCAGTTCCAAAGCCAGGTCCTGCAGCGCCGTCAGACTGCTCTCCGCCGTTTCAAGGTACCCGGCAGTCGATGGATCAATCCGGGAAAGACTCTGCAGTGCACCCGTCACCTCACCCAGCAGTTCACTGATTCCCCGAACCTCGGGGTTCTCATCTTCGATCAGGCTCAGCGCATTCTGCACATGGCTGGCCAGGCTTTCCGCGTTCGCCAGCCGGGTGCGCTCCTGGCGCAGTTCCTCTTCCTCACCGGGTTTCAGCTTGGCGGCGTCAATCTCCGCAATCTGGAAGGTGAGCATATCCGTTCGGCGGGCGGCATCCTGCTCACTCAACCGCAGGGCATCCAATTGTCGCCGGACATCCGTCAACTGCTCGTATGATTTGCGGTAATCCGCTAACTGCGGGGCCAGGTCGGCGAAACTATCCAGCAAATGCAGATGACTACGCACCTGCAGCAGGGAGAGGTGTTCCGATTGTCCGTGGATATCCACCAGGTAGGCGCCAACTTCCCGCTGGAGGGCAGCCGTCACAACGCGGCCGTTGATCCGGGCGGTGTTGCGGCCCTCATTCCGAATTTCGCGGGAAAGGGTCACATATTCCGGGTCATCCAGCAGATCTTCGGCTTCCAAGAGCCGCTTAACGGATTCCCGAATCGCGGGGTTCAGCCAGAAGGTCGCTTCGATCTGGGCGCGGTCATCCCCGGTGCGGATAGCGTTGGTCTCCGCCCGCCCACCGAGGACCGCTTCCAGCGCGTCCAGGATGATGGATTTACCCGCGCCGGTCTCGCCCGTAAAGATCACCAGCCCCCGGGAGAATTCCAGGGACAGCTTATGGATGATGGCGAAGTTTTCAATGCGAAGTTCAGTCAGCATAGGTTGATTCTACCAAAATTCGTCAGAGGCGGCGACGGCCGGAAAGGCGGTAATAAGCGGAAGGCGTGGCCAATACCAGATAGAGCACCTGATAACCCAGCGGCAGCAGGCTGTATAAAGTGAAACCACCGGCGGAAAGTTCCATAAACAAATTGAGTAGACCGACCAAAGCCAGCGGCAGGCCGCCCAGAACCACCCCCACCGCGACCAACCTAAAAAGTTTCAGGCTGCGCCGCTTGTGGGTCAGGAAACGGACCACCTCCGCCACGGCCACACCGGCTGCCGGCGCCAGCAGGAAAATATAAAACCCGATGAAAGACCCAAGAAGGCTGCCGATGAACGAGACGATCACGGAAGCCAGAAATGCCCAGACATAGTCCAGCGGCTTGCTGGTGTCAAACACCTTCTGCTGTTGGTTGACGCAGTCCTTGCAGCGGTAACCCGTCGGGGTCAGGACTGCTTCGGAGGGCGTGATCGGCCGGTCGCATTTATTGCAGCGCAGCGTGATTTCCGGTTCTTCCGGGGATGTGGTTTGGGGTTCAGTTGGATTTTCCATTGGCTTTCACACTCAATAAGGGGTTATGTTCCATATAGGCAGTCAGATTTCGGTAAAAATAGCCCGGATCCTGGAAGCGGATCATGTGCAGGGATTTTTCATGCGCTCGCACCTGGACGGAGTCGCCGCTCGCCATGGATAAAGGCTCCTGCCCATCCACGCTGACCACGGCTTCATGCTCCGTGCGCACGGTGATGCAAATCGTGGCGCCTTCCGCCAGGACCACTGCCCGGTCGACGGACAAATGCGGCGCAACCGGCATCAGGAGTATGTTGCGCAGCTCCGGCGGCAGGATTGGCCCCCCGGCAGCCAGGGCGTAAGCCGTGGAACCGGTGGCCGTGGCCGCAATCAGCCCATCGGCGTTATATTTCGCAATCCGAGCGCCATCCAGGTCAGCTTCCACCTCAATCGGGCGGACATGCCGTCCCCGGGCCACCACCACATCATTGATCACATCAAAGGTGGTTTCTTCACAGCCCTTCCGGGAACAATGCGCCAGGATCATCATCCGTTCTTCATAGCGGAAATCGCCCGAGAGCAGTTTGGGCAGGGTTTCGCGCCAACTTTCCCGTTTAACCTCCACCAAAAAGCCGAAATGCCCCACATTGATCCCCAGCAGGGGGATCCCGGCGGGGGCGCAAAGATGACCGGCTCGCAGCATCGTTCCATCCCCACCCAGGGCAATCAGCACGTCAAAATCACGCGCCTGAACGGCCTGACGCAGGTCCGCAGCATTCAAAGACCCGGACACAGCCTGAGCGCCTTCCGCGTTCAGGAATCCGGCGACGTCCTCGGCAAAATGGAGGGCATCCTCAATGACCGGATTGGCCAGGACGGCGATTTTTTGGGGTGGCTGATGTGTTTGGGACATATCGAACTAATTATAGCCGCTTTTGGGT
>CAYUSC010000008.1:24446-38726 GCA_964447265.1 uncultured Candidatus Brevefilum sp. | reverse complement strand
GCCCAGGCCTATTTCAATAAGCTGGATGGCACCAAGGCCCTCACCACGGAAACTGGCGCGGGGCAGTGGGGTTCTGCCCTGTCTATGGCGGCGAAGTTCTTTGATATGGACCTCGAAGTCTATATGGTCAAGGTGTCCTATAACCAGAAACCCTATCGCCGGATCATCATGCAGACTTATGGTGCGGAAGTGTATGCCAGCCCGACGGACCGCACGGATTATGGCCGCAAACTCCTGGCGGAGGACCCCAATAATCCCGGATCGCTGGGGATAGCCATCTCTGAAGCTGTGGAAATGGCTGTGAAATCCGACGGTAAAAAGAAATACAGCCTCGGGTCCGTTTTGAACCATGTGCTCATGCACCAATCGGTGATCGGGCAGGAAGCGCTGAAACAGATGGACCTGGCGGGGGAATATCCCGATGTGGTGATTGGGTGCGTTGGCGGCGGCTCCAATTTTGGTGGGATTGCTTTTCCCTTCCTGCATGAGAACCTGAAAGGCGGCAAGAATACGCGTTTGCTGGCTGTGGAGCCGGAAGCGACGCCGACCCTGACCAAGGGTGTCTATGCGTTTGATTATGGTGACACGGCCAAGATGGCACCGGTGGTCAAGATGTACACCCTGGGGCATGATTTCGTCCCCGCGCCGATCCATGCCGGCGGTTTGCGCTATCACGGAATGTCGCCGCAGATCTGTGCGCTTTATAATGCCGGTTATATTGAGGCCATCGCCGTGCCCCAGATGCCGACATTTGAGGCGGCTGGCGTCTTTGCCCAGACGGAAGGCATCATCCCCGCACCTGAATCTGCGCACGCCATCCGGGCGGCGATGGATGAGGCCCTGGATGCCAAGGCGAAAGGTGAGAAACGGGTGATCCTCTTCAACCTTTCCGGGCACGGTCTGTTGGATCTGGCGGCTTATGATGCCTATAATCAGGGCCAGTTGCAGGAAGATACCTGCGAGATATCCACAGAAGATATCCTGCAAAGGCTCCCAGAGGTAAATCTGGCGTAGGTTTCTATATAGCAGGCAGCTTCTCCTCTAAACAACCCCAACCGTTCTTTAAGGTTGGGGTTGTACTTTTTAAGATTCGACCGATTAATTGCTTAAAACATCAATGTTATAATGGGCTTGTTTTCGTTTTTACATCTTGATTCGAATTATTCGAGATCATTTTTTCGGAAAAGCCTTCAAAGGAGGATATTGTGACTGTTCATCTTTATCTGTCTCTGATGCCTGAGGCTTTGATTGCTTCGATGTTATCCCCGGAAGAGTTCGGCACTTACTACGCCGTGGGAACTGAGAAGAAATCAAGCGGTCAGGCTATTTTTTTTGAGATAGACCCCAAATTCAGAAGTAAGTATTTCAGGATCCCGGAAGGAATTGCACGCTGCATCCCGCATGAGGATGGCGCGCCAAAGTCTTCAATTTATATTTCCGTATATCGGGTGTTGGAACATATTGACAACAGTGTCATGGGACAGCTTTTCCTGACCACTCAGGATGGCCGGACCCTGGGACTGGATTCAACAGATGTCATTCCGGAATTGGATGGCGGGCTCCATCTTTATAAGGAAATCTCACCGGTTTCCCCATTGGTTGCCAGCCGTTTGAACCCCCTGGACTTCTATGATCTGATCGTGAAGAACCCAACTTCTTTAGTGACGCTGCCCGCCATTGCCTTCACGGAACTCCGCCTGGGTGAATTGGCGGATGACCCTGAAATGGGCGAAGTCGGCGATCTGCCGTATAAGAACATGGACCATCTGCGGGGTGTGTTGAAAGATTTGAAAACCAAGCCTGTGGCGACCAAGATGGTGGACCGGGCCAGCTCTTCCAGCATTTCCTATCGCACGGTGAAGAATGGCTTCTTTGTCGGTAACGGTCAAAAACTGCTGTATTATCCCATGCCGGATAAAGACGACCTGCGTGAGAACAATTATCGTTGGTGGCGCTCAGCAAATATGTAATGGTTCGACGATGCTCTGCAAGAGCATCGCTTATATGAAAGATTATTAGGAGTACATAATGGATAATACCTGGCTTTATATCAGTATCATCGCGAGCCTCATTTCGATTGGGGTGGCGGTTTATCTTTATTTTTGGGTGAAGCGGCAGGATCCCGGGACGGAAAAGGCTCAGGAAGTGGCTTCATGGATTCGCGAAGGGGCCCAGACTTACCTCAAGCGGCTCTATATCGCACTGACGATTGTAGCTCTCATCTTAGCCTTGATCATTTGGATTGTATTCAGTTTCAACCTGGCAGATGTCGCCGCCGGACAGGCGCCCATTCAACCCATGAATGGGATTCGGATGGCAATAGCCTTTATCTCCGGGGCCGTTTGTTCTGCGATTGCCGGCTATATGGGAATGGGTATTGCCGTTGAGGCGAATGTCCGCACGGCAACTGCAGCCAACGAATCACTCAACAAAGCCTTCAAACTGTCCTTCTATGCCGGTTCAGTGATGGGTTTGGCGATGGTCGGTTTGGCGGTTCTGGGCATGACGGTAATTTACCTGCTCACCGGTTCGGCTGAAACCGTCCTCGGTTTCAGTTTTGGTGCTTCCACGCTGGCATTGCTGGCGAAGGCTGGCGGCGGCATTTACACCAAGACGGCCGATATCGCGGCTGACCTAGTGGGTAAGGTTGAAGTAGGTATCCCGGAAGACGATCCCCGCAACCCGGCAGTTGTGGCGGATAACGTTGGTGACAATGTTGGTGATGTGGCCGGCATGGGCGCGGATATTTTTGACTCCTATGTCGCTTCAACGGTTGCCGTGATGCTTTTGGCTGCGGCTTCGGCTACGATGGACGTGAAATATGTCGTCCTGCCATTGATCCTTTGCACCCTGGGCATTGCAGCGTCGTTGATCGGGATTCAGTTCGTCCGCGTTGGCAAGAACGGCAAACCAGGCCCGGCTTTGAATTTTGGAACGATCATCACCACGGTGATCTTTGCGGCGATGGTGGTTTTATTGGTTGTCTTTGGCAACATCAATATGGGCGTTCTTTGGGCGACCCTGACCGGTCTGGTGACAGGCGTGATCATTGGCTTTACCTCGGATTACTTCACCTCAGAAGACCGCAAACCTGTTTATGAGACTGCTCGTGTTTCCGGCTCCGGCGCGGCGATCAATATCATCACCGGGTTCAGCTACGGTTTGATCAGCATCGTACCGTCCGTGATTGGTATTGCGGTTGCCACGCTGCTTTCCTATTACCTTTCCGAATCAACCGGTCTGCCCGGCATTTATGGGATCGGGATCAGCGCGGTGGGGATGCTCGCCATCAGCGGCATGATCGTTTCCGCCGATGCCTATGGTCCAATCGTGGATAATGCCCGCGGGATCGCGGAAATGGCCGGGATGGACAGCCATGTGATCACAACGACGGATACTTTGGACGCGGCTGGCAACACGGCTAAGGCGATCACCAAGGGCTTCAGCATCAGCGCCGCGGCCCTGACCGTGCTGGCCCTGTTTGCCGCCTACACCGAAGTGGTGACGGCCAGCGGCGTTGAAATTAGTCTCAGCCTGAAGGATCCAATTGTTGTGGCAGGCGTGTTCCTGGGCGCGATGACACCGCCTTTGTTCTCAGCTCTGACCATGCTTTCAGTTACCCATAATGCCTTTGATATGATTGAAGAAATTCGCCGCCAATTCCGGGAAAGCCCCGGCATTTTGGCGGGCACGGAAAAGCCGGATTATGCCACTTGTGTGGGCCTGGCAGCCCAGGGCGCTCTGACTTCTCTGATTATCCCTGCCTTCCTGGCCGTGGGGATGCCCCTGCTGATTGGTTTCCTCCTTGGGCCGAATGCCCTGGGTGGTTTCCTCGGCGGCTCCATCTTCACCGGTGTGATCTTCGCCTTGCTGATGGCGAATGCCGGCGGCCTTTGGGATAATGCCAAGAAATTTATTGAGACCGGGCAGTTCGGCGGTCCTGGCTCCGATGCCCATAAGGCGGGTGTCGTGGGTGATACGGTTGGCGATCCTTTCAAAGATACAGCTGGCCCTTCACTGAACACATTGATCACGGTCATGTCGCTGGTTTCTTCTCTCTTTGCTCCATTAATTGCGGCATTCCACTTATTCTAAAGTTCACAGATGAACAAAAGACGCCCCGAAAGGGGCGTCTTATATTTTAATCTGACCTACAGACTTAGATCGGGATGGTAAAGTGGAATGTCGAACCTTCACCGGGGGTGCTCTCGAACCACATTGTTCCGCCCATCATCTCCGTCAGACTTTTGGATATCCGCAGCCCAAGCCCCGTACCTGAGATCTTGAGGATTTTTTCATTTGTCCCGCGGAAGAATTTATTGAAGAGGTGAGGCTGATCTTCATAGTCAATTCCATATCCGGTGTCCTGAACGCTGATGTGGACCACTTCGGCCGCGCCTTTGGGATCCCAATCATTGAAGGTATGTTCAGCCGCAATGGATATTGTTCCGTCATCCGGCGTGTATTTGATGGCATTTGAAATCAGGTTGGAAAGGATTTGAATCATCCGCTGCCGATCGCACCAGACCTGGGGCAGGTCTTCCGGGTAATTCTGTTTGATCTTCAACGCCTTGCCCTTGATTTGCTGTCCAAAGGATTGAAGAACTTCATTGATCATATCAACGGCATCCGCTGTGTCGAAGACGAAGCGAAGCGATTTTGATTCAATTTGGGCTTGATCGGCAAGGTCTGTGATGAAAGTGCTCATCCGGCGGACGTTGTGTGAGATGGTCTTGAGATAGTCTTCCTGTTCGGGGTTGACTTCGCCAACCATCCCCTTAGCCAGGATGTCCGCATGACCTTTGATGGCTGTCAGCGGATTCTTGAGTTCATGCGAAATGAAACTGATGAACTCATTTTTGGCATTAATAGCATTGCTCAAATCTTCATAGAGGATGGCGTTTCGCAAGGCGATCATCGCATGGTTGTTCAAACCAAGGAGAAAACCCAGGTCTTGTTCATTGAAAGAGTTGGCATCCTCCAGATGAAGGATCAGGAGAGAATAGAGGTCATTATCCAGTTTGGACGTGATCACCAAATGGGCCTGGTATTTTTCTTCAAGGCCTAACTTTCCGGAAAGTGCATCCGGTTCTTCGAAGATGATTTGATATGGCTCATCCATTTCTTCGGTGAACCAGGGAAAATCGCTCAATTCAATCAGGCTTAGGGCGGTGTATTGGTCGGAATTTGGCAGCTTCTGCCAGATATCGTCAATTTCGTGATAGTACGTATCCACCAGCATGATTGTGCCGGATTGGACTTTCGTATAGGTTAATGCGGAGGTTAAGGTGGTTTGCAGGGCGGTGTTGAGTTCCCGACTGTTCAGCAGGTCCTTATCCACTTTCTGCATCGTGGTGAGTTCATCGATCCGTTGTTCAAGTGCCTGATCCGCCTTGGCATATTTGCTGGCGTTATTCAGTGCAATGGCTGCCTGAGCCGCGAAACCTTCCAGAGTTGCCACATCCGCATCTGTGAAGGGCAACCCGTTCTCTTTATTAAATACTTCCAGGACCCCGATTGCTTCGTCCTGAACGATCAATGGAACGGCAAGGATGTTGTTGATCTTAAATGGATTGGGTTCACCATCTTCCCATATCACCATTTTCTCAAGGACATTTTCATTGCAGATGGTAGACCGTCGTTCCGCAAAGGTCTTCCCGGCTATGCCCTGGTTGACAGGGATGACCCGACCCAAATAGCCCGACCAGGCTGCACCCGTCGCAATTCGGATGGTTAACTCATCTTTAGCGTCGTTGACGATCAAAATCGATCCGAATTCCGCATGAAGGATTTCCAATGTGTTGTCGATGATCCTTTGCAGCACCACCTTCAAATTTAATGTCGATGTGAGCTGTTGGCTGACATCGTTCAACCGTTGCAGATGACGCATTTGTTCCTGCAGCGTGTTCATCAGGTCCGTTTTGATGATGGCTGTTGTGATCAGGGTAGCCAGTGATTCGGTCAGATTCAAAATTGCTGGGTTGATATATGCAGTTGGCGGTTGGCTCCCAAGACTCAAAACGCCCAGGTGGTTATTTTCCTGGATGAGGGGGATAAGAAGCCATTGTCCATTTTCCAGATTGACAAATTGGGGGGTGGTTGTTTCAATGCCGGGTTTCTCGGGATAATCATCGCCAAGTGTAATGGGATTCTTCGTTGAGATTTGGATTTGGTTATCCTGGAACAAGAAAACGCGTTTATAGCCTAAAAGAACAGGGTGCTTGAGAATTAGAGATAGACTATCCGCCTGAGTGATCTTTTGGATCTGCTTATAGATCGCCGAAAGCAATTGGTCTAGATCTGTGAGGCTATTTACTGTCAGGGCAATTTGATTGAGGATCTCCATTTCAAGCAATTTTTGCTGGAGGGAAGCGATGGTATCAATTCGTTCAAAGACTAAGGCGAATTGTGAGGCAAGTGACTTGAGTAGCTGAATGCTTTCATCGGTCGAGGTTCGTTTTTCTTTTTGGGCGATAGCTTCGACCCAACCCATTAGACCAAAATTTCCCCAAATAGGGATGTAGAGATGAGAAAGATTGGCAGGATAATTTTCTTGTCTTTTCCTGATGATCTTAGCTTCCGAACTATCCGCCTGCAAGTAAAGGTGATTCTTGGTTTCAATTAGGGTTGAAGCGATTGGATCATCTTTTGATAAAGGCGGGGAATCGACTTTATTTGCTCCCGGAAGTGAATACTGGGCATAACCCCCCACATCTTTGTCGTAAAGGTAAATATTGATTTGGTCTGTATTGATAATATCCCAGGTTGCGTCGCCCAGAAGGGTGAGGGCATCTCTCTTTGTGGTTAGGGAGGTGAAGACTGAGGCATATTCCATCGCCTTTTTCACCTGGTCACCAGAGGCGCCCTCTTCATTCTGCAGGAATTTATTAACTTCTTTCCTGATCGGGTCCAAAAGCAAAGCAACCACCATAACCAGCGTACCGATAATCAGAGGGTTATCCGGTTGAATATCGGCGATCAGAACCCGATTAAGCGCATAGACGATAGCGGTATAGAGCGCGCCAAATAATAACGTGATAATGATGAATATCACTATTCTGAACGATTTCTTATTGATGCCTTCAACCCTGAACTTTCTTGTGATTTGAATTAATGCTGCGGGGAGGACTATTATCGGGTATAGAAATAGTGGATTGACAGGCGGATAGGTTTGATGGAAACCATTGACAGCCCATTGGATGGTTAACGGTGTGAACGAAATGAATAAAGCGATTAGAAAGGTTTCCGAATGCCGGGTGACAAGCGGTGATTTGCCCATGATCCGGAATATAAAGACCATGATCCCAAGAATCAGACCGTTTAAAATCATTACGAGGAATAGAAAAATGATTATTCCCAGGTATTGATTGCTTTTGGCCAATGGTGATGTCATTTGATAGATGCCATAGGAGGCGATAAGCAAATTGGGAATAAACCCTAAGATATTCAATCCTCTGATTGGTGCTTTCCATCTCCTTTCTTTTGGAAATGTGATGGCCAATTGAAGCAGGGAACCGGCCGCCATTCCCAGTCCAATAAAAAACACCACATAGAAATGGTGAACCGTGAAGAAGTCAAAATAGGTGACGTATAGCAAGGCGAGGCTTGCCGAAAGGGTAGCCTCTAATGCGGAAATCGGTCGGTTGAGCCGGTCGGTGAAAGACCAGATCGCCATCAAAAGGCAACCGACGCCGGCCAGAATGGGGATATAAAAATAGAATATCGCTTCTGCCTGTGAAAAGTGTGTTAGGCTGACCTCGATGTCTCTTGTTTGTCCGTTTTCCTCAAAGCCTAAAACCAAAAAATCCCCAACCTCGGCTGATGAAAGCTGATCTCTTAATGTGGCGGATTGGGTTAAGGTATTGCCATTGACAGAAACCAGTTTAGAATGGGTCGATAGCTGTTCGTGCTCCAGCGACCATGTGTTTAGTTTAAATATATTGACAACCGGGATATAGTAATTATTAGAATCAAAGAACCCGCCAGGAAAGGGACGTTGAATCCAGAAAACCGTCTGAATGGCGACCGTGATCAATGTGAAAATGACAATTGCCAGATAAACGGCAATCAGCAAGTCCACTATCAATTTCTTTGAAAAAATGCGAGTTCTCATTTTTTAGAATAGGATTAATCTCAAAGAAAGAAAATTTAATAAATAATATTAAAGAAAATTCAAATTTCTAACCTTTTTCTAAGGCTATAATATCACAACCAGGTTTCAAAATCAGATAGCCTCATCACGATAGGATGTGAGGAACAGAGAATGATCCGGGATTTCGGTGCAGGACTGACGATTGATGAATTAGTTGGAATGCAGGCAGCGGATATCGCTTCATTTGAACTTCCCAACGAGAAGTGTTTTACCCAATTGCAATCAGCAGCCAACAACCTCGTTTGCCATGATTTTGAGGCTTATAGATTAATGGAGCTTTGGGGGAATGGCGAGACGGTGTGGATGGGTGCGGATCAAACCGAGGTGATCATAGTCTCAGCATCCGGTCAGATCCTGCCTCAGAAGGGGTGAGTTAGCGGCTGCGGGACACCAGGGGGAGTAAGTCTTTCCGCAAATTCGGTGGGAATCCGGACAGGCTTTCAGAAACCAATCGTTTGATTTCCGGCGAATCGGTGACCGAGAGGATTTGCCTGAGGAAGTAGCCGGTCTCGGTGGGAGAGACGCCGGCCAAAGACCTGAGCAGGTGCGCCAGCTCACGTGATGTCGCGGGTTGCGGGTTACGGACAAAGGGGCTGATCAGCCGGAAAAGAGCGGGAAGGTTTTGAAATTGGGGATCGCTCAACCCTTCTGCCAATCCCAGGAAACCCACAGAGACCTTTTCAGGATCACCGGATCGGAGGAAGGTCTCAAGATAACTCTCCCAAACCGTCGGGAAATCCTTTTGGAGGTGACGGGTTCCATGGGAGAATAATTTTGGGAAAAGGCTCAGATCAAGTCCGGGCTTGAGCCAATCTTCCAGACGGTCCAGGATGGGTTGAGGATCGGTTAGTGGGTAGAGGCCCAGCAGCACGATTGCCACCAGTTTGGTTTCATAATAGGGATCCTGCCAGAGTTCGTCGGCCAGGGGAAGCGCGGGTTCCGGGTCGGCGCTTACAACTCGCTCGAGATCCACTTCCAGTTGACGGCTGACCGGTGTGGGCAGGTGGTAAAGAGGGATCATCGGCCGCAGCCCGGTTGAATCGCCAAACCGGAGGGCGCGATTGGCATACAGCTCGAAGAGATTATTCAGAGCCAGGTGAAAAGCTGCTGGATCGGAATAATTGGACATCAGGGCTTCGACCTGAAATCGTAACCGGGTTGGGTTAACTGCGGGCATACTCTCTCATTATGATCGATTGTGAAAAACCAGCCCTCGGTGTCCAGTCATATCGGCCACCTGAGGGCTGGGTGGACCCAAAATTAGTAGGCTCTGGCAAAATAGGCTTTTTCAGTCGCCTCTTCCCCACTGTAAATGCATTTGCCTTTGCCGCCGGGCTGATCCAGGGGGATGCAGCGCAGGGTGGCTTTGGTTTCTTCTTTAATTGCCGCTTCATTCTCCACGCTGGGTTTCCACCAGACATAGCACCAACCGCCCTTTTCGATGATTTCCTTGAACTCTTCATAGTCTTTGGGTTCATGGATGTTCTCATCGCGGAACTGGGTGGCTTTCGCCAGCAGGTTGGCCTGGATGGTTTCAAGCATTTCGCCGACTGTTTCGGCGATGTTATCCTGTGAGACGAAGGATTTGCCGTCACGGCCGGGGATATCCCGCCGAGCCAGGGCAACGCTGTTATTGGCGATATCTTTCGGACCAATCTCGATCCGCAGCGGCACGCCCCGCAGCTCCCATTCGTTGAACTTGAAGCCGGGGGTCACTTCCATCCGGTCATCGACCTTCACCCTGAAACCGGCCAGCTCGGCCCGGATTTTTTCCACGGCAGCCATCACGGCTTCCTGTTCCTCGTCCTTGCGGAAGATCGGCACAATCACAACCTGGATGGGGGCCAGCCGAGGCGGCAGGACCAGACCCTGGTCATCACCGTGGGTCATGATGATCGCGCCGATGAAGCGGGTGGAAAGGCCCCAGGAGGTGGTCCAGCAATGTTGGAGGGTGTTGTTCTCATCGAGATATTGGATTTCAAAGGCTTTGGCGAAGTTTTGACCCAGATTGTGGCTCGTGCCGGCTTGGAGAGCTTTGGTGTCACCCATCATGGCTTCAATCGTGTAGGAGCGGACAGCGCCGGCGAATTTCTCAGTTTCGCTCTTGCGGCCGGGGATCACGGGGACAGCGGCTTCATTGATGGCGAAGTCGGTGTAGATATCCAGCATCTGGCGGGTCTCAATTTCGCCTTCCTCGGCGGTGGCGTGGGCGGTGTGACCTTCCTGCCAATAGAATTCCAGTGTGCGCAGGAACATCCGGGTGCGCATTTCCCAGCGGACCACGTTGCCCCACTGGTTGATCAACACGGGCAGGTCCCGGTAGGACTGGATCCACTTGGAATACATATAACCGATGATGGTTTCCGAAGTGGGGCGGACGATCAGAGGTTCTTCCAGTTCGGTGCCGCCACCAATGGTCACCACGGCGAGTTCGGGCGAAAAACCTTCCACATGTTCTTTTTCCTTTTCAAGGAAGGACATCGGGATGAAGAGCGGGAAGGCAGCGTTGACATGTCCGGTGGCTTTGAAGCGGGAATCAAGGGCGTCCTGAATGTTTTCCCATAATGACCAGCCATAAGGGCGGACGACCATACAGCCGCGGACGGGGGCGTAATCCGCCAATTCGGCGCGGAGGACGAGTTGGTTATACCACTCGGAGTAGTTCTCATCTCGGGGGGTTAATTTTTTCTCATTCATGGTTATGCGTCTTTCTTTTTAATTAGATAATGGCGTACATACGCAGAATTTCAATCGCTGCTTCGGGGCTGGGTGCAAAGCTGACATATTCCCGGCTTGCAATGCTGACATAATCATTGAAGGTGGTGAAGAAGGTTTCCATGAGATGATGCCAGCCCTCGCCAACCAGGATCAGCGGTTTGGGTTCGATGGTGTGAAGGATCAGGTGGTTCCAGGTCAGGCTGATTTCCACCAGCGTGCCTACGCCGCCGCCCAGGGCGATGGCCGCATCGCATTTTTCCACCAGGGTGTCAAGCCGTTCTTTAAAGGAAACAGAGCGCCACTCTTCGGTGATCCAGCGGTTGGGTGTGGTCGGTCGGTAGCATTCGATGTCATCACAGGTGACGCCGATCACTGTCGTGCCGGCCTCTTTCGCGCCTTTAGAGGCTGCTTCCATTGTCCCGACATAACCGCCTGTCATCACAGCCAGCCCGGCTTCGCCCAGCAATTTTCCCATTTTATAGGCTTCGAGGTAAGCAGGCGATCCCTCTATGGGATCCGCCCCGCCAAAAACGCTAATCTTCTTCATGGTTGTCATCTTTCTTACTTTCCGAACTCTGATCCCAGGATCGGGTGTAATTGAGAGCTAATTTGTCCAAAACAGCTTTTTCAAGGTCAATCTCGGCGACGCTGGCAAGCTGGAGCAGGTAGAGGGTCACATCCGCCAGTTCACTTGCCAGCCCATGAGGGTCTGGGGCGGTGTCGGCCCATTGGTACAGTTCCAGCACCTCGGCGGCTTCAATGCTCAGGGAGATCGCCAGGTTTTTTGGCGTTTGCGGCCGAAGACTTTGCGGGTCATACCAGCCTTTTTCCTGCACGAAGCGGTGCATTTTTTCGGTAAGCGTTTTGATATCCATAACTCCAAAATTATACATGATACTGGGTGGCTTGAAGGAAGAGAATGTGGGAATAACGGTGAGAAAAGGTCGTAATACCAGTTGGCACGTCATCCCGTCTCTTTCCCTCAGAGGTGGGAAGGGTGAGAAATTATTATTTTGATAATCAGCAATGGTTTTACCAACCCGACTTTTCCGCCAGGACGCCAAAAGCCCGATCACGCGGGGAGACGGTGAAGCCCGCACTGCGGAGCCGGTTCACCACGCCGCGGCCGGTCGTCGCGCCGTAGCGGCTTTCCGGGTTGCCGATGTAGTGGAAGAGCTTGCCGTTGGATCTCAGGATGCGGTAAAAGGTGGCATAAAGTTCTCCGGAATAGAGATGCCCGGCCAGGTTGAAGGTGGGTGGATCATGGATAATGGCGTTGAAGGTTTCTTCGGGGAAGGTAGGTGCCAGGTCGGCGCTGTCACCAATGAGCTGCTGGATTTTGGGGTTGGTGAACAGTTCCTGCGACCAGGGATTGGCCCGGCAGACTTCAATGACGGTGGGGTCAAATTCGATGGTGATAACCTGATTGGCGGTTTTCGCCGCCAGGATCGCGGTGTAACCCAACCCGGTTGTAGTGTCCAGGACCAATCCGTTAGCCCGCCCCAGGGTTTTTAGCTTTTGACGGGTATCTTCCATCGGGTTGGTGCCTTTGATCCGGTGCATGGGGATGCCGGAAATCAGCATCGTGGGGGCGGCTTCGGTCGGCATCAGGCTGTAATAGCGATTAGTGAACGCGGAAAAGAATTCCACTTTTCGAATCAGATTACCTTCTAAAACATAACATCCATTCTCATCGTCGTTGATCTCGTTTACGTGCTGATCCGTAAGGAGTTGACCACCGGGCAGCTGATAGCCGCCAGCCACTCTGGTTAGCGTGGTTTGGGTCATTCCCAGATCAATGGATGCCTGGAACGGACCATGTTTTTGAGGCGCGGCAAATTGACGCGTCTGAAAATGAGAAAAGATCGGTTTTACGGACATGGGGGGTTAATCACCAAAGAAGAGTTCTTGCCAGATTTCCCAGAATTCGACCTTGTCTTCCACCGTTGTGGATTGGGCAGGGGTGGCGAGAACGGATTCGGATGGAGAGAGCAGCACGATTGGGACATCGCCGTCCTGAATCATCCCGGCTTCTTCTCTGGCCCATTTCTCAACGGCCTCATCGGAATCAGCGCCGGCTACCTGGGTCTCCAGAGCGAATTTGGTGCCTTCCAGATCAGCATATTCCAAAGTGAGTGTTCTTTCCTGACCGCGCAGCCTGGACAGCAAGATCATCCGCTGGTTGAAATTCATAAACAGCAGCACCAGGATGGCGATTGCGGCAACTACGATCACGCGTCTATCGGTCAGGATCTTTTTCATAGCAGGTCAAATTCCAAATTGAAATCCGTTTTTCAAGTTACAACTATTGTACCATTTTCGATTCACAAGGATAAAACAAAAACCCCCCATTGGGGTGGGGGGTTATGCCGAAGGAGGGATTTGAACCCTCATGAGCCCAAAGCTCACTACGCCCTGAACGTAGCGCGTCTGCCAGTTCCGCCACTTCGGCGCAGGAATCTATTTTATCCGAAATCGGCATATTGTCAACCTCTGACGCCGATTTTGTGTCTTTCATTATGCAGGATTGGGAAACTTCTACGTGGAAAACCCCTTGATTAATACGTTACAATTAACCTATGTTGAAAGTTTTCTATTCCACCACTTAATTACATAAAGGAGAAACACTTGAAGAAAAGATTCCAAACCATAATCTGGCTTGTCATCTACTTTCTGCTTGTATTCCTCCCCATAGTACTCCTGATGATTCTGCCCCGCCCGCAGGGACGTGAATTCCTGCGTGAGGTGTCGGTCGCATTGGGTTTTATGGGTATGGCCTTGTTGGGGCTTCAGACCATCCCAACTTCACGGCTGAAATTCTTTGTCCAGCACTTCCCGATGGATACGCTGTATCAATTCCATCACGGCCTGTCGATTTTTACATTCTTAGTGTTATTGATCCACCCGATCCTGCTTTTCATCAATAACCCGGGCACTTTACAATTGCTCAACCTGGTGACGGCCCCCTGGCGGGCCAGGGCCGCGGTGCTCTCCATCCTGGCGATGCTCATCCTGGTGATGACCTCCGTCTGGCGGGAGGTGATGAAGATCAAATACGATGTCTGGCGCTGGATCCATGACGGCCTGGCCTATCTGGCCATAGGCCTCGGGCTGTATCACATGTTCAAGGTCAATTACTATATGTCCCTGACCTATCAGAAAGTGCTCTGGCTGGCGCTGACCGGGATCTGGTTGGCCATTCTGATTGCCATCCGGTTCGTCCGGCCGATCCGAATGAAACGGACGCCCTACGAGGTCGTTGAGCTCATCCAGGAACGCGGAGAGAGCTGGTCATTGAACCTCAAGCCTGTTGGGCATCAGGGGCTGACCTTCCAGGCCGGACAATTCGCCTGGATCACAGACGAGTCGCCATTCATCTTCCGCGAAAATCCATTTTCCTTCTCGACCAG
>CAYUSC010000008.1:21757-24346 GCA_964447265.1 uncultured Candidatus Brevefilum sp. | reverse complement strand
TTCTTCTTTGGCAACCCCACCTGGGAATCGGTGATCTATCGCGAGGAACTGGAAACCCTGAAAGGGAAACTCAATCTGAACCTGGTGCACGTTTTGGAGCGGCCGGATGAAGATTGGCAGGGAGAAAAGGGATATATCAATGTGGATGTCCTGCGGCGGAACGTGCCGGAGGACTATCGGGATTGCACTTATTTCCTTTGCGGTCCTCTGCCGATGATCACGGCGGTAGAAAAAGCTCTGGATGCCCTGGCAATTTCGCCGATGAAAGTCCATTCAGAACAGTATGAGATGGCCTGAGAGGAGATAACACATGGATATCCAACATTTGATTGAACGCTGGTTCGTTGCGGGCACGATTGTGCTCTGTGTTGTACTGGCGCTGATCTTTGCTGTCATTCAGACCGGCGGGTAAAGCGCTTCGTTTTCAGAAAAAATAAAACAGGCTGTCGGTAATTCGGCAGCCTGTTTTTCATTCAGGTTGAATTTTTATTCAGGACGGATCAGCCCGGAAGTGTCCAGGGTGATCACAGAAGCCAGATCTGCGATGCTATCGTACATGATCTGGATCAGATAGGTTGCGTTGTGCATGAACCCACCCGGGTCCTTGACGACGAGGTGGTAGTTATAGGCGGCCTTGAGCAGCCGCGGCGACCAACCGGCAAAGCTGTTGCCATATGTCAGTTCATCTTCGCTGCCCTGACCATCGCCGTTGGTATCCACGAACCAATAGGGATAAGTGGCGCTGCTGTAGAGGATTGGCGCGTCCAATGTTTCACTGGCATATTGCTGGATGGCGGAATAGAGCAAATCGTGGATGGTGGTCACTTCCCCGCGGATGCCTTCTTCGGTGTCGCCATCGCCATCATAATCGGGGGTTTCCATGCGGATATCGTAAATATCGGCATAGCTGCTGACCTCTGAGTGGCAGACGGCGCATTCCTGCGGTTCAATATCCAGGGAATGGGGATCGTGACAATCGGTGCATTGTTGATAGCTGTCGGCATGTTCGAAGAATCCCGCATAGGTCTGGCCGGGATATTCGTAACCGACCAGCACATCCGCGCCGTAACGGACCGCGCCGCCGATTTTGTAATGCACATTGATGAAACTGAGGTCGCTGTTGACCTCGTCTTCGGGCATGTCCGCCACCGCGCTTTCAACATCCAACCCGGAGCGCATCGCCTGGTGGCATTCCACGCAATTGGCGGATTGATTGACCACGCTCACTTCGACGCCCGAGGGGAAGATCGCTGTGTCCTTCGCCTGGGCTGCGGGATTGTGACAGGTGTAGCAGTTGACGACGGACCCGATCTTTGCGGCGCTATCAACCACATTGACCGTTGTGCCATCCTGGCCCAGGTAATCCAGATAACCGTAGGCGCTGTGGCACTTTGCACAATTTGCGGGAACTTCAGGGGGGACCTCTTCATCCCAGTGGGTGAAAGGTTCGGCTGTGAATTCTGAATGTCCTGAATCAAACCAGTTGGAACTGATCTCCGCGACGGACTCTGCACGGGGTTCAGGGGGCAGGACAACCTGGCCGAGTAAAACAACTGCCAGACCGCCCAACAAAAAGAATATTACTAGCAGGGGCCATACAAACTTCTTCATATAAAACTCCTTTATCGCTGGTGATCATTCAACCTCATTTAATAGTCTACAATAAAAATGAGATTTTTGCCTGAAAATTAGGTATGAGATGATGTTTTCGGTATAATCAATGTGATTTTTGTCAACACATTGGGATAAGATGAGATATCAAAAATTCGCTTTTTTATTGCTAATATTACTGGTAACGGCTTGCACCGGCAATTCAGTGACGCGTGAGGCAGAGACAGCGACGGCCGAAGCAGTGACTGCTGCTGCTGAAACGGCGGCTGCCTTCACCCCGACTGCTTCGCCTACCATCACCGCGACCGCCACCCAAACGCCCACCGCAACAGAAATCCCACCCACACCGACCATCACACCCACGCCCTGGGCGCTCTCCACACCTTCGGCATCGGGGCTGCTTGGTGGCGTTATCCCCGTGGAATATGTCAGTGATCCCTGCACTTATCTGGAGAATAAATGGGGCGATGGCAAAGCGGAACCTGGCACGATTGTTGTACCCATAATGTTTCACAGTATCCTCGAGCCAGGGAAGACTCCTACCAAGGCGGAGGACATCACAACGGAGTATTTTGAGTTCTTTATGGGTTACGCCAAACAATTAGGATTTGAAACCATCACCACGGCTGAACTGGTTGATTTTCTGGAAAATAATGCCGCGATCCCCAAGTATTCGATGATTCTGATCCTCGATGACCGGAGGCCGGATACCCCCGAACTGTTCATGCCCTATCTGGAAGCCAATGACTGGACGCTGACGCTGGCATTTCCGACCACGGATGCTTCTTCAGATGCGCTGTGGGCGAAAATTGAGGCTTATGTCGCCACAGGGTATGTGGAAGTTCAGTCACATGGGCATAATCACGTTTATCTTCAGGATTACACTTCAGCCGATGTGATGGAAGAAGAGATTTATAAGCCCCTTGAGGTGATTGAGGACCATTTTGGCACGCTTGCTCAGGCGCTGATCTGGCCGGG
>CAYUSC010000008.1:0-21657 GCA_964447265.1 uncultured Candidatus Brevefilum sp. | reverse complement strand
TCGTGGTTTTGTTGAGCGGCTGCTACCGGCCGGGACCGGGTGCAAAGGTCTGGCAGGCTTCCAGCACGGATGGCAGCACGGCTGAAGCCAGTGGGGATTATTCCACTCAGATGACGGAAACCCCCAGCCCGGCGGAAATGACTGCGACCAACGCAGCCTTTGCCTCACCCACGCCCAATGACCCGATCACCCTGCCAACCCTGCGGAGCGAGGTTGTTTACTACACCGTTCAGGCAGGCGACACGCTGGCGAAGATCGCCGGCAACTATCAGGTTTCCGTGACTCAGATCCTGCAGGAGAACGCGATTGCTAATGCGGATCTCATTGAAGTTGGGGTCACGTTGCTGATTCCAACCCCTTCCTTTGACCTGACAGCGCCCTCTTTCAAGATCATCCCGGATTCGGAATTGATCTACAGCCCCGGAAATGCCGGATTTGATGTGAATTCCTTTGTTGCTAATCGGAATGGCTATCTGGCTTCCTACAGCCAGACTCTGGATGGTGTGGTAACCTCAGGCGCGGATGTGGTGTCCCGGGTGGCGACGGAATACTCGGTGAACCCTCGTTTGTTGCTGGCCGTATTGGACTATCAGAGTGGTTGGGTGACCAAGTCAAATCCGGATAGTGAGACCCTCGTTTATCCCCTGCGGGTATATGAAAATTACCGCGAGGGGCTATACAGTCAGCTTTGTTTGGCTGCCAGTTACTTAAATGAAGGCTATTATCAGTGGGAGATTGAAGCGATCAGCGTCTGGACCCTCCCGGACTCCACGGTGATTGAAGTCGATCCCACAATCAATGCCGGAACCGCCGGTGTGGTGAATCTGATGAGCTTATTGACCACGGCTGAGACCTGGGGGACTGCAGTCTCTGAGGCAGGGGTTTACAGCACCTACACCGCGCTGTTTGGTAACCCGTTTTCTTATACCTATGAGCCACTCACCCCGGAAAACCTGAGCCAACCGGCCTTGCAGCTTCCCTTTGAAGCTGGCGATGTCTGGGCATTCACCAGCGGCCCCCATTCCGGCTGGGACACCGGTTCGGCCTGGGCCGCGTTGGATTTTGCACCACCGGATGATGTTGGTTGTTATGCCAGCGCCTATTTTGTCGCGGCGGTGGCATCCGGTGAAGTGGTCTATACCGGGAACGGCGTGGTTGTTCAGGATTTGGACGGCGACGGCATCTGGCAAACCGGTTGGTCAATCCTCTATATGCATGTCAGCAGTTGGGAACGGGTGGCCGTCGGGACATATCTGGAAGCCGGGGACCCGGTGGGGCATGCGTCCTGCGAGGGCGGCGTTTCCACCGGCGCACATTTGCACATTGCCCGGCGTTATAATGGAGTATGGATTGCCGCGGATGGCGACCTGCCTTTTGTGATGGATGGGTGGGTATCCTCCGGCTATGGCGTCGAATATAATGGCTCCCTGACCAAGGGAGAACGGATTGTGGAGGCTTGGGATGGGCGGTCGGCGTTCAACGCCATCCAGCGCTAGGGAACGCTACTATCGGCGGCGGGTCAGACGGACCGGTGTGATCCTGGCATCGGCCCTGGTTCTGGCTGTGGTCGTCGGCGGTGTTCTCGCTTATCCTGCTCTGGCGCCGGTGGTTGGCGATGAGCCGAATCAAACTGTCACAGCAACCCAAACCCCGGTGTTGAGCCAGGCCACGGAATCGACTGTGACCGAGGTGGCTGCCACCGAAGTGGTGGAACCGACGCCTATCGCAGCCATTCCCACCCAGGGACAATTGGTGCCGCCCAGCGACGACCCTCAAATCCTCTACTACACCACAGCCGGCGACAGCCTGGCGGTGGTGAGCGCTCATTTCGGGGTGGGTATGGATGAGATCCTGCCCAATACCCTGAATCGGGAGGGATTTCTGGATCCGGGGACCCTTTTGATCATTCCCAATGAGTTAAATACCACCAGTTCTTCTAGTAAATTGCTGCCGGACAGCGAAGTCACTTTTTCGCCCTCTACGGTGGACTTTGACATTGAAGCGTTTATTAATGAAGCGGGCGGTTACCTTTCCACATATAAAGATGACAGCCATTCACTGGTGATGATGACGGGGGCCCAGATCATCAACCGAATCGCCCTGGAATATTCGATCAATCCCCGGCTGGTGCTGGCCTTTTTGGAGTATGAGTCGGGTTGGGTATATGGTCAGCCTCAAACTCCCAACGAAGTGAATTATCCAATGGGATATATCAGTTCCGGTGATAACAACCTATATGCCCAGGCTGCCTGGTTTGCCAGCAATGTGATGGATGGCTATTACGGTTGGTGGGAAGGGCGGACCTTGGTGGTGCTGTTTGACGAAGGCGATGTCGTCCGGATTGCGCCTGACCTGAATTCCGGGACGGTGGGGTTGATGCATGCCTTTGCCGCTCTCTATGATTATGAGGATTGGTCGCAGGCGCTTTATGGTGAGAATAATTTCCTCGATTTCTATGAATCGATGATGGGCAACCCCTGGATCAGGGCACAGGCCGTGGAACCGTTGATCCCGGTGGATACCGAACAGCCCGAAATGATCCTGCCCTTTGAGATTGGCCGGCTTTGGGCTTTCACCGGCGGTCCGCACGCCGCCTGGTCGCTGGCCGACATCCGCGCCGCGCTCGATTTTGCGCCGGCCAGCGCTGAATCGGGGTGCGTTGAATCCACAGCCTGGGTGGTGGCTTCCATTCCGGGGTTGATCACCCGATCCGAAAACGGCGTGGTGGTGATTGATATGGATGGGGACGGGTATGAACAGACCGGCTGGACGGTGCTCTACTTGCATGTCGCCACCAAAGACCGGATTGAGGTTGGCACCTGGGTGGAGGTCGGTGACCGGATCGGGCATCCCTCCTGCGAAGGCGGCCGCGCCACCGGAACGCATATTCATATTGCCCGGCGTTATAACGGGGAGTGGATCCCCGCTGACGGGCCGCTGCCCTTTGTCCTCAGCGGATGGCAGGCAAAAGCCGCCACCCAGTCTTATGAGGGATGGCTGATCCGGGGCGATGAGGTGATCTATTCCAACACTGCCAGCACCTATGAGAGCCAGATCACCCGGAACGAATAGGGCTTAACTGGACTTTTTTCCATTCAGAGAGTATCCTTCTCTCTTGAAAATCCATTGTGAAATTCAAACTCAATGCCCCAAACAGTGGGGCATGGGTTTAATGAGAGCATAACCCCTTAATGATATGATCCGAAAATATTTACTCGTCTCAACGGTTCTGATATTGTTTTTATCTGCGTGCACATCGAATATGGTGCCAACGTTCATTTTGCCCGCGGCTGATGAAGAACCCCTGGAGACACCCGCTCCTGAAATTACCCCATTCCCCACCCGGCCTGCCTATGAACCCGGCCAGTTGGTTGATTATGTCGCCCAGACGGGGGATACTCTGCCTGCTTTGGCTGCTCGCTTCAATACCACAGTGGCTGAGATCCGCATCGCCAATCCCAATATCCCGCCAGATGCGACGACGATGCCAAGCGGAATGCCCATGTCAATCCCGGTCTATTATCGGGCGCTGTGGGGCTCACCCTATCAGATTATCCCGGATGCGGTCTATGTTAATGGACCGGATGCGTCATCATTCAACACCGCCCAGTTTGTCATCCAACAGGGGGGCTGGTTCTATAAATATTCCGCCTGGGCTTTCAGCGGCACCCGTTCGGCTGCTGAAATTGTGGATTACGTCGCCTACAGTTACTCCGTTAGCCCCAAACTGTTGCTGGCCTTATTGGAATATCAGGGCGGGATCTTTTCAACGGATACGATTCCCGAAGGTGCGGATAACAAAATCCTGGGGCTGGATTCGCCTTATTGGCCCAGTATTTACTTACAGTTACTGCATGCCGCCGACACCCTGAACGATGGTTATTATCGCTGGCGGGAAGGGGATTTGATTGAGTTTGAACTGGCTGACGGCACAATCACCCGGCCGGACCCATGGCAGAACGCCGCCACAGTCGCCCTGCAGTATTATTTTGCTCAGGTGCTGGACGTGAATGCCTACCAGATCGCGATCGGTCCAGATGGTTTCGCCGCGACCTACCAGCGTCTTTTTGGCGATCCCTGGAGCGTGGAAGCCCATATTCCCGGGTCATTGACCCAACCGACACTTTCTCTGCCCTATGTCAATGATGTTTCCTGGGCATTCACGGGCGGTCCGCACAGCGGGTGGGGCAGCCTGATGCCGTGGAGTGCGCTGGATTTTGCCCCGCCATCCGAACAAACGGGCTGCTTTATCTCGAATATTGCCGCAACCGCGGTGGGCAGCGGCGTGGTTGTTCGGGATGGAGAAGGTTATCTTGTGCTGGACCTGGATGGGGACGGGGATGAGCATACCGGGTGGAATATCACCTACCTGCACATTGCCAATGAGGGACGCGTACCGGTAGGCACGGTGGTGGAAATGGGTGATTTTCTGGGCTATCCCTCCTGCGAGGGCGGCCATTCCACGGGCACACATATCCACATTGCCCGGAAATACAACGGGGAATGGATGAGCGCCAGCGGGGTGATCCCCTTTGTGCTTTCCGGCTGGTCACCGCTGGAAGGCGACGCAGCTTATTCCGGCTATCTGGTCAAAGGCGATGTCTATATCCTCGCCAACACGAACCCCGATAACCGCAGCGCCATTCCGGTGGATTCGACGGAACAATAAACCATAACGTAATAATTAACGGTAATCAAAAAGCCACCCGAATGGGCGGCTTCTGTTTTTCAATGGAAGTTGTCGGTTTATTGCAGGTAGGACCAGGGGTTCACCGCGACGCCGTTCAACCGCAATTCAAAGTGCAGGTGAGGGCCGGTGGAGTTGCCGGTGCTGCCCATGTAGGCGATCAGTTCGCCCTTGACGACGTTAGCGCCGCAGCCGACCAGTATCCCGCCATCCATAATGTGGCCATAATAGGTCTGCCAGCCGCCATCATGGTCGATCACGATCAGGTTGCCGTAACCACGGTCGGACCAACCGGAATAGATGACCACGCCGGAGTCGGCGGCATAAAGCGGGCTGCCCAGGTCACCGTCAAAGTCCAGGCCGTTATGCACCGGTGGGGTGTAATCATAGCCGGAGAGCCAGTGATGGTCGGTCGGCCAAGTGAAAGTGCCGGTGCCAATATTGCCATAAAGGATGCCGCTGCAAGCGCCAGGGCCAAGATAGGCATTGCCGGATATTTCTTCACCCCGAGCCGGAACCCAGGATATATTTGGTCGAGTGCCGCCCGGCACAAAGAGCATAGTCCCGGCTGCGATGTTTGGATGAGACCAATCACCGATAGTAGCAGGGTCCAGATTGTTGAGGGGGTAGTTGATGATGTCCTCAGGTGTAACGCTGAAATAACTTGAGACGCCATTCAGCCCGTCGCCATCATACCATTGATACATGGCGCCGTTCGTTGGGGGGATGATTACTTCATTGCCGGGGTAGATGGCATCCGGCATTTCACCCAGAACGTACCAGTTGGTCCAGAGGATGGTTTCCGCTGCCAGGCCGTATCTTTCCGCGATATCAAAAATGGTATCGCCTTCCTGGACGATGTAGATTTCGTAGTCAGTTCGGCCTTCCACTTCGACGGTAGTTTCTGCTGCCAGTGTGGTTTGGACTTCCGGTTCCCGAACAACGCCATTCGGCTCATTTTCAGTCGTGAAATTGGGGGCGGCAAGGTTTTCCGGAGTTGGAACAAAGGTCGCGGTTGGTGTCGTTGTGGGGGCCAGCGGTTCAGCGGTCGCATGGACGATTAGCGATCCGATGCCCCAGATGCCCAATAAGGCCACGATCAGGATCGTTACCCAGAAACCAATCCTCAGAGTCTTTTGTTTTTTCAAAAAACCCAGGTCTGATGGACCTTCGCCTGTTGGGATGATCGTCGCGTCCTCGGGGAGGATGATTTCAATCTCCAGAGGTTCGTTTTTAGCATTGTTTTTGGAGGTTTCTTGTTCATTAGCCATAATTTTTCTCCTGACGCATCATAGCATTAAACGACTGGTTGTCAAGCGCGGCAAATCTTCTTCTCTGATGGATTGGTGGGTCGTAATATTGAGCTAATGTTATGAATTAGTTCAGCGGCGTATCAAAATACTTGTCATGGAGCGCAGTCAGATCCATTGTGGTATAGGACTGCAGGAAGGTCCAAAATGCCGGGGTGGTGACAATGGTGTATTTAAAGGTCTGGAAATAGTCATGCAGGAAAGCGAAAAAGGTGTCATCACCGAGAGTTTCGCGAAGTTCCTGCAGGAACCTGGCGCCTTTAAGGTACACGGTCTTGCGATATTCCGAATCATCCCCGCCAAAATAAATCGAGGAATCGACCCCGCCTTCCGCGGTATAGGCGGTTACATAGCTATCCCACATCCAGGCGGCATCATCGGGGTAATAGGTATCGTAGAATAGTTTTTGCGCGTAGGTCGCAAAGGCTTCATCCAGCCAGGGATCCATCGCCTGGTCATTGCCAATCATGGCGAAGAACCATTGATGGGCAATCTCGTGGGCGGTATAGACATAGATATTGGAGCGGGGGCTGTCGGGGTACAGATTGTAGAAGGCCGGGCTGAGGAACACCAGGCCGTCAAATTCCATGCCGATGGTGGCATTGAATTCCACAATTGAGAGCACGTTCCGGTTATAGTCACCGAATAGTTCTGAGAAAAGCTCAACGGATTGAACTGCCACATCGGCCACGTCTTCGCCAACCCAGGCATGTTCATTTAAGGTGTAGGCGAGGATCTTCACGCCGTTCACTTCTCTTTCCGTTACAGCGAATTGATCGCTGATTGAAAAGGTCAGGGTGCGTGCCAGATCAACCTGGTAGTGGATGACGCCGTCGGCTTCTTCCGGCAGGGCCGGCGCGGCAATCTGGAAGTTCTCACGGCGATCGGCAAACTCGATATTGACGCTGAAATCCGATGGCTCCAGAACGATGAATTCGCCAACGAAAATGCTGTTCACAACCTGGGCATCGTTCATCACCCAACCGCCCTCTGGGTTGAAGTAGGGGATCATTGGGATGAAATAGGAGAGATTGAGCTCTTTGCCGTTATAGCTGAAAATGCCTTCGCGGGTTGGCATATAGAGTTCGAAATCAAATGTGATCTGAATTTGTTCTCCGGGCTGTAAGGGTGCGCTTAGAGGGATCACGATGTAAAGAGAGTCCCAATCATAATCCGTAACCACGGTACCATCACCCAGTTGAATGGATTTGATGTAAATGGCCTGGAATCTGGCCGGGTAGACGATGAAAACCATTTCATGGATCAGATAGTCGGTTTTATTCGTATAAAGGACCGAGCTGGTGCCTGAGATATATTGATTGTAATAATCAATGTTCAGGTCAATGGTGTATTGGGTTTCCTGCCCATTCATGGGAAGGGGGGTGGCGGTTGGTGTTGGATTGGGCGTTGCAGTGGGGGCTTCCGTTTCAGTGACCACCATCTCGGGGGTCGCCGTTGTAAGCTGTTCCGTCGCCTGAGTTTTGGGATTGCAGGCTGAAAGCAGGATGACGACCAGTGTCAGAATAAGGGTTATTTTCTGTATGTGTTTTTTCATTGGTTTTTTCTCGGAATAGGAACCGGTTTTTTGGATTGTACCAGATTTGAGTAAAGATGTCTGTAATGCAAGTTTAATGAACTGACTCAAGGATTATCGTTTTATGGTTCTGATAAGAATTGTAATTCCTTTTAAAAACAATGGTATACTGATAATCCGCGTGGGGTCTTGGGGCTAATTGAAATGGACAGGCTCTTCCGCCTGAAGAGCATTTGCCCGGCCATGAATCTGCATTGAGATTAGGTAATGAGAGAGACTGGAAAAACATCCACCATTAGTGAAAAGCGTCCAAAAAATCTGACGGCTTTCATTATCATCTGGCTGGGCCAGTTTGTTTCTGTCGCCGGTTCTTTTATGACGAGTTTTGCGCTGGGCATCTGGGCCTGGGAGAAAACCGGGTCCGCTCAGGCTTTGGCGCTGGTGGGTGTGTTCACCTACGCCCCTTTGATCATTGTAACGCCTTTGGTAGGCGTGCTGGTGGACCGCTGGAACCGGAAGCTGGTCATGATGCTCAGCGATCTGGGTGCAGTGCTTGCTTCGGTGACGGTGTTTTTGTTGTTCATTTCCGGGAGATTGGAAATCTGGCATATTTATGCGACGACTGCCTTCGCCAGTACCTTCCAGGCTTTCCAGTGGCCGGCTTATTCCGCCACCGTGACCTTGATGGTGCCGAAGAAGCACTATAGCCGGGCCAGCGGGATGATCAGCATGGTGGAAAGCGCTTCCAACATCATCGGCCCCGTCCTGGCAGGATCGCTGATCGGCGTGATTGGCGTTCGGGGCATCCTGATCATTGATATCCTGACCTTTTTCGTGGCGATATTCACGCTGTTGATCGTTGTTGTCCCCCAGCCCGTGGTTGAAAAGGCGAAGACTAATATTAAAGAAATCCTGAAAGAAATGACTTTCGGGTTCAAATTCATTTTTGAACGCCGCGGGTTACTGGGCCTCCAGTTAGTATTCTTTTTTGCCAATTTCATGACAGTGATTGGTTGGGCTGTGCTCAGCCCGATGGTGCTGGCCCGAACGGGTGATGCTCAGGTGCTGGGCTTTGTGCAGTCTTTCTCCGCCGTGGGGGCTTTGGTTGGCGGCGTGTTCCTGGCGATCTGGGGCGGACCCAAGCAAATGGTGGCCGGGATCCTGCTCGGCTGGATCCTGAACGGCATTCTGGGGCGTTTCCTGATGGGCATCAGCGACCAGCCCTGGATCTGGATGGTGTCGGTGTTCTTGCTGGCTTTTTTCATGCCGACGATCAATGGCTGCAATCAGGCGATCTGGCAAAAGAAAGTCCCGCCGGATCAACAGGGACGGGTTTTTGCCGTACGCCGATTCATCGCGCAGATCACCATTCCGATTTCGATGGGACTTTCCGGATGGCTGGCCGATGCGGTTTTCGAGCCGGCATTTCAATCTGCAGGCGGCTGGGGCAGCCGGCTGTTCGGCGGCCTGGTTGGCAGCGGTCCCGGTGCGGGCATGTCCCTGATGATCGCGATGAGTGGTATCCTGGTTGCCGCAGTGGGGATCACCGGCACTTTTTTCCGTGATATTCGGGATGTTGAAACAGATCTACCGGATTATGACGCTGGTGATCAGGTCCAATCCGGTAGTGAAGAGTCTTTTCCAGATATAATAAATTAATCTTCCTGAGTGATTGTTATTTTATGAGTAATTTCCGCTGTTTCGCGCAGCATCGCCTGTGCGCCGCAATATTTGGTTTCTGAGAGCTCAACCGCACGTTCGATGGCTTCCGGGTCCAGGTTTTTCCCCCAGAATTTATATTCCAACACGATCCTGGTGAAAACTTTGGGATGTTCGGCGGCGCGCTCGACTTCTGCATGGACCTCAAATTGGGTGACTTCCTGGCGTTTCTTCTTCAGGATCGAGATCACGTCCATCCCCGTGCAACCGGTCAAACCAATGGCCAGCAGCTCCAATGGGCGGAAGCCCATATCATGTCCGCCGACCACTTTTTGGGCATCCATCGGGACCAGGAAACCTTCCTGGTTCGCCCCTGTAAATCCCATATCTCCATTCCAGACTGCTTTTGCATGCATAATGATTTCCTTCCTTTTCTGACCTCACACGGAGGTCGCTATGATGTTATCAGGTGCAGGCCCCGGCTTCTTTCAGCCCGCAATTGGGACAGACCAACTGCAGGAGGCCGTCATAATCAATCACACCCTGGCCGCAGCGCGGGCAAATAATCCCGGCTTGCAGGCTGACGCCGGGCTGAATAGCGCAGACTGCGGTATTTTCGGTTGTTGAAGTGTTATCTCCGGGGGCTGTTGAAGGGTTATTCTTTTGGCTCAACATCTTCATCCAGTTCCAGGGCTTTGAGCAGCCGGTGACGGGCCTCCAATGGCAAGGTGACGCTTTCACCATCATCCTGGTAGAGCTGGATCGTCTTCTTTAAGGTGTTTACCACAACCTTACAATTTGGGCAGGATTCGATATGGTTTTCGATTTTCCCGCAAAGATCGCCATCCAATTCACCGTCAATGTAATCACTGAGGTGGTGGATCAATTCTTCGCATTCCAGCCCGTGTTGGTGGGTCATAGGTCTTCCTCTGCCATCCGATTGGCAAAATATTCACTCAATTGTTCTCGAAGCTCCATCCTGGCCCGCATCAACCGGACCTTCAAGGCTGATTCGCTGATATCCAATGCGGCTGCAGCGTCCTGGGTGGATAATCCTTCGACATCCCGCAGGAGAAAGGCTGCCCGGTTGGCGCTGGAAAGCTGCATTGCCGCCTGGTTGAGCATTTGCCGGGTTTCATCGGTCATGATCTCTTTTTCCGGCAGACAGCACCAATCCACGATCTGGATGGGCATCGTCTCACCTTCATCGGTTTCGATGCCTTCGTCAATGTGGGTGATCCCATCCTTACGCTTGCGGATCATCATCAACGCTTCGTTGGTGGCTATTCGGTAAAGCCAGGTGGAAACCTTTGAGCGGCCTTCGAATTTATTGAGGTTATTGAAGGCTTTGATAAAGGTTTCCTGGACAACGTCTTCGGCATCCTGTGGGTCACCCGTCAGCCTGAGGGCCAAACGGTAGATATGGTCTGAGTTTTGATCGACCAACAGGGCAAAAGCTCGTTTATCCTTTTTGCGAAGCGCTTCGAGATTGAGCGTTTCTTGGTTGTTTGTTTCAATCATTGGATGACTTTCAACGGCTATTCGTTACATTTGTTGGGTTTGGTCAGGAGAGCGGCCAGGTTGGGAGGACATCGAAACTCATAGGGGTAAAATCGTCCCGGATGTAATGGTAGTAGCCCGCGCCAGCAATCATGGCGGCATTATCCGTACAGAGCGAGAGCGGGGGAATATGTACAGGCCGTTTGCTTTCCGCCAGCATTCTCTCGCGCAGGCGCTTATTGGCTGAAACACCACCCGCCACAACAATATCGCTGACATCGAATTCGTCCGCGGCCATCAGGGTTTTATCCACCAGGACATCCACCACTGCGGCCTGAAAGCTGGCTGCCAGGTCCTCAACGGGCAGGCTGCGTCCCTGTTCCCGCAGCGTTTCCGTCATCCGCAGGACGGCTGTCTTGACGCCGCTGAAGGAGAAATTCCAGGTGTCATCAAGCATGGCGCGCGGAAAGGTAAAGGCTGTGGCGTTGCCTGAATGGCTGGCTTTTTGGATGGATGGGCCGCCGGGATAGGACAGGCCCAACAGCCGGGCAACTTTATCAAACGCCTCACCGGCCGCATCATCGAGGGTGCTGCCCAGACGTTGATACTGGAGATGGTCTTTCATCAGGACCAGATCGCTGTGCCCACCGGAAACCAGCAGTGCCAGCAGGGGGAAACGCGGCGCCTGGTGGGGAGAGGTGTTGGCCAGATAGAGCCAGGCGGAATAGATATGGCCTTCGAGGTGATTGACGCCGATGATCGGCTTTTTGGAAGCCAGAGCCAGGCTCTTAGCCATGTTGACACCCACCACCAGCGATCCGGCCAGGCCGGGACCACGGGTGACGGCAATGGCGTCAATATCCCGGATATCCAGATGGGCTTGCTGCAAGGCCTGATCCACAATGGCGTAGATTGCCTTGACATGCTCGCGTGAGGCCAGCTCCGGGAATACACCGCCATATTGAGCGTGCAGGTCAATTTGGCTGGCGACAACGCTGGATTGGATCACGCGGCCATCGGTGACGACGGCGGCTGCGGTTTCATCACAGGACGATTCAATTCCGAGGATTCGTGCGCTGGGAAGGGCCATTAGGTTACTCTCTTTCTGCCATCGGCAGGACAAGCTGCTTGGGATAATCCACAAAGCATTCAAAACTGCCATCCGGTTTGACATAATAGGTGTCTTCCAGCCGGACACCCATTCCCTTTTCGGGATAGTAGAGACCGGGTTCGATCGTGAAGACGGAGCCGGGGATGAGGGAATTGCTGGCATCATCCGGGCGGCTGAACCAGGGCTTCTCGTGGATGTTCAATCCTACCCCGTGACCGAGTGAATGGACATAGCCGTTCTCGGTAGCCGGGTTCTGACGGATAGTGGGGTGTCCCTGATCCTCAAAGAGGTCACAGGTCCGGTTTTGGAAGTGAGCGGCGTTCATACCCGATTTCAGTTCGGAGACAACCTGATTGTAAACGGACTGGACCTGGTCATAAAGCGCCTGGACTTCCGCGGGGGCGTAGCCGAGACACCAGGTGCGGGTGAAATCATAGAAATATCCGCCGCCTTTTTCACACGGAAAAATGTCGAAGACGATTGTCCGGCCGAGGCGGATCGGGTCGGAGGGGGTGCCGTTGCTGTGGGGGATGCCGGCATCGCGGCCGATGGCGAAGATGGTGTCTTCGGGGTTTTCCGCGCCCAGTTCAGCCAGCCAGAGATTGATCAGCCCTTTGACCTCGCCAATTGTCAATGGTGTGCCGTCGGCTTTGATCAGAGTCTCCTCTTTGACCTTGTGATGGGTGAGAAAATCCGCCACGCGGGAGACGACGGTGCGCGTAACCACACCCATGGCGCGGATCCGTTCGATTTCGGTCGCGTCCTTGGTCGCCATCGCCTGCAGCAGGACGGAATCGTCCAGGTCGCCTTTGAAGGTCAGGTCGGGAAGCAATTCCTGAAGCTTGCTGACGAGGCTGTAGTGGGTGCCGACTTCTGAGCGGCCATAGAGCAGGACGGTGCCTTCCGTTAGGCCGACCTGTTCGAAAATTTGTTTATACAGCAACGCCTGGGCCAGAACCCGATCACCCTGAGCGGCTTCCAACCGTGCTTTGAGGGGAAATTGGGTGTAGTTGATGGTTTGCAGGCCGGTGCGGGCAGCTTCCTCGCGTTCCATTGGGGCATGGCACAGCACCATTGGCTTGCCAACCGGTTTGATCACATCCGCCATGGTCATATGACCGCCGCCGGTCAGATAGACCATCGCGGGGTTATGCTGCGCCGGTCCGGTGACCCATAGTCCGGCGGCCTTATTGTCGATGAGGAGTTGATCGAGGTCAGATTTCATAGCAGGGTTCCAATTCGATTAATTCTAATGGCTGGAAGCGTTCCAGACCTGTTTCAGGGTTTGCAGGAAGATCTCTTCCTGTTCGGGGAGCACGGTGCGGGGATCGAAAAGGACCTGGTCATTCTCAATCCGGGCGATGATCGGAGGTGGCACCTCCCGCAGAGCGCGCAGGAATTCATCGGGCTTGGCAGGGGCCAGGGTGAGCGTGAAGGTTGGCATCTCCTCGGTGGGGAGGCTGCCGCCGCCCACAGTAGACTTGCCGGGCTGCACTTCTCCGAAGCCCAGAGTCTGTTTCCACCGTTCCGCTCTGTCCTGAATTGACTCCAGCGGCAGCGAGATCATCTGCCAGATCGGCACTTCGCTGAGGGCTTCATTCTTGAGGTAATGCTGGAGCGTGGCGCTGATGCCTGTGAGGGTCAACTTGCCGGCTCGCAGCGCTCGGGCAAAGGGATGAGTCTTGATCGGGGCTAATAAATTCTGCTTGCCGATGATGATCCCGGCCTGGGGACCGCCTAAAAGCTTGTCGCCGGAGAAACAGACCAGATCACAACCCGCCGCCAGAGATTCCTGCACGGTGGGTTCATGCGCCAGGCCAAATTCGGCCGTGTCGAGCAGCGCGCCAGACCCGATATCGTGCACCACAGAGACGCCATGCTGGTGGGCGACTTCCACAATTTCAGCCAGTTCAGGCTCGCTGTGGAAGCCGATCAGTTTGAAGTTGGAATGGTGGGCGATTAGGACCAGAGCGATATTGTCCTCGGTCAGGGATTGCTCAAAATCGCGCAGGTGGACCCGGTTGGTCGTGCCAATTTCCACCAGGGTTGCGCCCGATTGACGCATCACATCCGGGATGCGGAAGCCGCCGCCAATCTCCACCAACTGGGTGCGGGAGACAAGCACGTTCCCGCCGCGGGCCAGGGCCGAAAGGGTCAGCAGGACCGCTCCGGCGTTGTTGTTGACCACGAAGCCATCTTCCGCGCCGGTGAGCAGGCTCAGGATCCGCCCGGCATGCATCGAACGCTTGCCGCGCTTGCCGGTATCCAAATTGAACTCCAGATTGGAATAACCGGCGCCAATTTCTGAGATGGCCTGCCGGGTGGCCTGGCTGAGCGGGGCCCGGCCCAGGTTGGTGTGCAGGATGACGCCGCTGGCATTGATCACGGGGACCAATGTAGGGGCGAGCCAGCTCTCTAGTTGTTCGCTGATTAGCTCTAATATTTCGGAATTGGTGGGAATTGGCTGGTCTTCCTGAATGGCCGCCTGACGCAGATCTTCCAGAATGGTCCGGATGGCAGTCAGCGTGAGCGGACGGCCGTAGGATTGGATGATCTCCTGAACCTCAGGCTGGCGTAAAAGACGGTCAATGGAAGGTAATTGGCTCAGATCGGGCATATTGGCTTTGCAGAACCTGTTTGAAGGTTGAATTAACGGCTTGGCGTCCAGCGGCTGCGCTCGAAAAGACGGAGCAGGAACTCAATCAGGACGAAAACCCCCGCCAGGATCAGGGCCATGCCGGTGGTCAGCACCCGGCCCAGTTGAAGCCAGGCGACAGTGCTGCCAAAGACGCCGACCCACAGGGATTGGCGCAGAATGACCATATCATCCACTGGCGGGTCACTGGGGAAGCGTTTATTCAGAAAATAAACGATCGGGATGGCAGGGCCGGTGAGGGCGAGCACGCCCAGGAAGAAAAACGCCCAGCGCGGTCCCAGGGTGGGGACGGTGCCGCGGATGACAAGGATCAGCCCAAGCCAGCCGATGACGGTCAGGATGATCGCCAGGGGGAGAAAGGTGCGGAGGAATTTGAATAATCCGTTTTTCATATTGATTTCCTTAAATGCTAATTGTAACGCATTATTCCCTCCAAATAAAACAATATAGTTCGTGTATCCGATAATTTAATCAGAATCCGGTGCGATGGGGTAAAATCGTTCCGATAATGCAATTAATGGAGTGAACAGATATGACGGACACGATCCTGGCAGCCGATATCGGCATGACCAATATTGACCTGGCGCTGAAAACCCCATCCGGGGTGACCTTGAAAATGTTATCCGACCCTCGTTTGGACGCCGAAGGGCAGCTTCGGCTGGCACTTCAGGCGGTCGGCGAGCTTGAATCTGGCACACCAATCGGTGTGACCGGTGGGCGCTATCGCGATCTGCCCGAGAATCTGGATGAATACACCATTCAAAAAGTGGATGAGATGGTGGCGGTGGGATTGGGCGGGCTGGCTTTAGCAGGACGTGAGCAGGGATTGGTTGTCAGCGCGGGGACTGGCACGGCTATGGTGGCCGCCCGTGGGCGGGAAGTGCACCATGTCACCGGTTCGGCTGTCGGTGGCGGAACCTTGTTGGGGCTATCCAAGTTGATTCTCGGGACGGATGACCCCCGCGAAATTGATCGTTTGGCGCTGGCCGGAGATGCAGCCGCGGTGGATATCATGCTGCGGGAAGCGGTGGGCGGCCAGGTGGGCAGGCTGCCCGAAGAGGCGAATGCGGTTAATCTGGGGAAGCTTGACCGTGAGGACGGTTTCACCCGTGAAAACCTGGCGGCGGGGCTGGTGCGCCTTGTGGCGCAGGTGATCGCTGTGATCGCGATCAACGCGGCCAACGCGGAAAACCTGGATGAGATCATCCTGATCGGGCATTTGATGGATCTTGAAGCAATCCGACGCGAAATTGCGTTGGTGGGGACCTTTTATGCCAAAGAATTCATCATCCCTGAGAATCCGGGTTTTGGCACCGTGACCGGTGTGCTGGAAGCACTGAACCTTTAGTCCAAACCGGAAATATCCGCCAACCAGAGGTCACCCTGATAGGTGACCACCAGTGACTGCCCATCGGGGGAAAATTCGGGCATGGAGACATAGGATTGGCTGTCCATTGGGAAGCCCATGAATCGGATGGTTTGCCCCGATTCCAAATCCGTTAACCAGATTTCTGTATATCCATCCATCTCCGCCACATAAGCAATCCGGCTGCCGTCGGGTGACCATTGCGCCCGGTCAAAGGCTGCGCTCGAATCGGTTAGCTTTTCAATGGCGCCATCGGCCAATGTGAGGGCAAAAATATCCTGATCTTTGCCGCTCAGTTTGGTGAAAAGAATTTTTGTGCCATCCGGCGAGAATTTCGGATGCCAGCAGGATTGGGTGTTGGCAATGGGGGTGAGCGTTTCGCTGGCCAGGTCATACAGTTGGAGCTGGTTATTTGCGAAGGCCAGAACGCAAGATCCGTCCGGTGAGATCGAGGACATGAAAGCCGGGGTTTGAATTGCGAGCGGCTGGTAGTTCAGGGGACTGGCTAGGTCAGCAGGAAAATCCGCCAGGTAAATGGTGGAGCGGCCATCGTCACCATAGGCATCAAAAGTGAATTGCGAACCATCCGGTGACCATTCCAAGTAGAGGTCGCCTTCAAGCTCCGCGTTGAGCAGCGCCCAGGATTGGTCATCAAAGTGATAGGCGCCAATCGACATCCCATCAACCATACCGTAGGTGAAGAGCAGCCAGTGGCCATCCGGTGACCAGACTGTGTGATATTCGCCGCCGGGAGTATTTGTTAACCGGGTCAGAGTATCGGTATTGGTGATCAGGATGCCTTCCGTTTGGTCAACCTCGGTGGGCTCGGCTGTTATCTCTGGGGTAGGCTCGGGCAATTCCGTGGGGAGGATCTCAGTTTCTGTTGGCGTGGGTATGGTCCCGGCCTGGCAAGCGCTCAGGGCAATGGGCGGCAGGCATAGCATGACAGCGAGGAAGATCAGCGAAATACGGCCTGGCAAGGGGGATTTCATCAGGTGAGTCTCCTTTTATAGGTGGCAAACAGCCCCGGTTACTGAGGGACAGATTTCATTATATAGGGAGAAGGTAGCCGAAAAGGTTGAAAAATGGATGAGAAGCCCCCGGAAGCCTGATTAAAAAAAGCTATCGAGGTAATTTTACTGGCATTACCTCGATAGCTATGTGGTCAGCCTAGATTCGCTTCAACTGGCGCCTTAACCAGGAGGCGGTCTGTGATTCGTTATGGAAAATGACCAGGACCGAGCAATCTGCTTTTTCCGCAACGGCATCCGCCTTATAGCCGAAAATCGAGCCCGGGGTTTCCGATTCCTCTGAGGACCCGATGATGATCAGATCATAGGGATTGATGTGGGATTCCTCCACGATTGCTTCGACAACATCATCCGATTCGACCACTTCCAGCGAAGCATTTCCGGGAATCTGGTTTAATTCAGTCATGATGACTTCCTGAAGGTGAGCGATCTGGTCTTCATTGGCTTCCTGATCGCTGCCGGTTGGGACGATCCGCAAATATTCAACCATGCCATTTTCCTGGGCGGCGATATCATTGGCTAATCTGACGGCCAATTTACTATGGAACCCCCCGCTCACCGGCACCATGATATGCTTGAATTCCTTGATCCCGCGATCCTGCAGCACACCAAGATTGACAATGTGGGCGTTGACAATCCGTTGAATGGCGCTGATGTACGTTCGGCGGTCCGTTGATTGCTTGGGCCATTTCATCAGAACCAGCTCAACATTGCTGTCGTTCTTCACTTCAGTGATGATCCCGTCCGCCAGGGAGTCGTCAGCGATCATCTTGGTATACATCGGGACATTCCGGTCAACCGCATAATGGATAAATTTTTCCAGAATGGATCGCCTCTGTTCCTGAAGGTTCACCATAAACTTCGGATCCGCTTCCTGATCCGTCTGGGAAGATTTCGGAACCACCAGAAGCAGGCACATATTCAGGTCCTTTTTCGCTTCCGCCAGGACGGTGCCGATTTTCATGACACTGTCCAATCCACCCGGATTATAGAAAGGCACGATCAGGCGATTACGTCCCGGTGAGAGGCTGCGGGTGTGAGCTTCCTTATAGGTTTGGACCGCAATCCGCCCGTAATAATAGAGGGATAAGAGGGCAAGGATGCCGACCATGAACAAAATTGCATTAAGCTCTGAAAAGGCAATGACGATCAGGCAGGTCAGTGAGGCAACGATCGGTGTTAATGGAAAGAATGGCACCTTGAATGGGCGATGGATGAACGGATACTTTTTCCGCAAGGCAATCATCGAGATGTTGGAGCAGAAGAGTACGAAGAGGTAACCAGCTGATGTGATATAGCTCAGGAAGTTCACCAGGCCAATCCCGGTGACCATTGAGGACACAACCCCAATGAAAATGATGGCCATAAATGGGACCCGGGCTTTGTTCAGCCGCTGCAGGACAATCGGCCAGGCGCCGTCCCGGCTGAGGGTGAAAGTTTCCCTGGTCGCGCTGAGCATGGATGAATTTACCGAAGTGAGCGCACCCACCATCCCGGCTACGCCAATCAGAACAACCCCAACACCGGGTATAAATTTACCGATGGTGTCGGATAGGGCGGTTTCCGACCCGGCCAACTCCGTCCAGAAGGTAGTTCCCAGGGCTACCGCACTTGTCAACGCATAGACCAGGGTGATAACGACCAGGCTTACCAGGATTGCCACGGGAATGTTCTTGTTTGGATTGGTGATTTCTTCCGCATCGTCAGCGATTACTTCAAAACCGACATAAAGGGCATAGATCAGGGCGATCGTCCGCATGATGCTTATCAAATTTGTCCAGAAGTCATTCCCGATGAATACCTTGCCGTCGGCGAACAATGTCTCAAAGCTGAAGCCGTTAGGGCTGACGAACCCTCCGATGATATACACGGCGAAAGCCAGGATCAGAATCCCGCCCATGACTAATTGGATATTGCCAATATTGGTGACGCCGAAAATGTTGAGGATGGTGAAGACAAAGATCACACCGATGGCCACCGGGACAATCGGCAGGGTGGGCACGAACACGCTTAATGAATAAGCGAAACCTACTGCGGAAAGGGCGCAATAAAAGGTGCTGGAAATGCTGTCCATGGAACCCACCAGGAAGGCGGCCAGACCCTTTCCCCAGGCTTCCCGTACATAGGTCATTGCACCACCCGTTTCCGGATAGGTGGTTGCGAGTTCGCTGTAATTCAGAGCAATCGAAAAGCTGAGCAGCCCGGCAATGATTACGGCAAAAATGGTGGCCGGTCCGGCAACACCGGCGGCATGGCCGGTCAGGATGAAAATGCCGGATCCTAATGTTCCTGCTGTACCCAGCATGATAACCTGGGTTAAATTCAGTTGACGTTTTAACGTCCTTTTAGTCATTAACGCCTCGAAAAAAATAATTAACTTGAAATTTGGGAGATTTTTTTGCTTGCCGAGGTAGGATGAACCATTTTCTGCCTGGCAGTGATTGAATCAAGGAGTGATAATACACCTGATTCGGTGATATCACAAGGGAAATATTAAAACAGCCTTTGCTAAATATTAGCCATGAAAACTATTTTTCCATGCCGCTCGCGGGAGAATTTGGTATATTGCTTTATCAAAACAGGAAGATGAGTTTGTTATTCTTCGCCGGGGATAAGCGAAATGGATATCATGATTGGATGTTGATTTACCATTGGTTCCGCCTTGATTGAGCTAAATTGACTTTCGTTTCTAATTGTGATAGACTTTGTCTGATTGAAAACTCATCCAGAGAGGTGGAGGGACCGGCCCGTTGAAGCCTCGGCAACCAGGATCTGGGATCACAGGTGCCAATTCCGGCAGCCCCCTGAAGAGGGTGGATCTGGAAGATGAGGTGTTGTGAGCTTTTTGGTCATCTGCGCCTCTCATCTTTTGAGAGGCGATTGATTTAAATTCTATGAGCTGCAGGGCGCAGGCTGGGAGGGTTGATGTATGACCTCAGAAAAAACTAAGAAATTCACCAACCGGGGTTACCTCGATGCCATCGATCGGGGCGTTGTGCTCTTTGATGGCGCGATGGGCACCAACCTGGACCGGCAGCATCTGACAGCGGCGGATTTCGGCGGCGAGCGGACCGCAGGCTGCAACGATTATCTGGTCATCACCAAACCGAGTGCCGTTGAAAACGTGCATCGCAGCTTCATGGAAGCCGGCTCGGATGTGATCGAGACGGATTCCTTCCGTTCCAATCGCCTGACATTGGCGGAATTTGGCCTGGGCGACCGGGTGCTGGAGATCAACCGTGCGGCGGCCAGCCTGGCGCGGCGGGTGGCGGATGAATACAGTTCCCCGGAAAAGCCGCGGTTTGTCGCCGGGTCGATGGGTCCCAGCGGCAAACTGATCTCCACCGAAGATCCCGAAATGTCCAATATCAGTTTCGAGGAATTGGCGGATGTCTTTCGTGAGCAAGCTGTCGGCTTGATTGAGGGTGGGGTGGACCTGCTGCTGATCGAAACCTCGCAGGACATCCTCGAAGTCAAGGCTGTGATCCAGGGAATTCATGCGGCGTTTGAGGAAACGGGAAAAGTATTGCCCATCCAGGCCCAGGTGACGCTGGACACGACCGGCCGGATGCTGCTGGGGACGGATATTGCCGCTGCGCGAGCGATCCTCGAAGAGATGGGGATTGACGTGATCGGCCTCAACTGCTCGACCGGGCCGGATTACATGCGCGAGCCGATCCGCTTCCTGACCGAGAACTCTCATTTACCTGTTTCCTGTATTCCCAATGCCGGCTTGCCGCTGAACGTGGATGGCGAGGCGGTCTATCCGATGCAACCTCAGCCTTTTGCCGATCTGATGCTGGAATTTGTCAATGACTTCGGCGTCCGCGTGGTGGGCGGTTGCTGCGGTACCAGCGAAGATCATATTAGCAGGCTCAATGAAGGGCTGGACCGCGGCCATCCCAAACCGCCCAAGGCGCCCATTGAACCGATGCTGGCCTCCCCCGTGCAGGCGGTGCCGATGCACCAGGAACCCGCGCCTTTCCTGATCGGTGAACGGCTCAATACACAAGGTTCCCGCCAATTCAAGCGGCTGATCATGGACGAGGATTATGACGGGATCGTGGAAATGGCCCGCGCCCAGGTGGAAAAAGGCGCGCATGGCCTGGATATCTGTGTGGCGCTGACCGAGCGGGCGGATGAAGAGCATCTGATGCGCAAGGTGGTCAAGCGGCTGGCGAATGCCGTGCCGGTGCCGCTGGTGATCGACACCACCGAGTTGGATGTGCTCGAAGCTGCCCTGGAATCCAACCCCGGCCGCAGCCTGATCAACTCCACGCATCTCGAATCCGGTCCGGAGAAAGCCGGCAAGGTATTCACACTGGCCAAGCGGTTCAATGCGGCGGTGATTGTGCTGACGATTGACGAGGACGGCATGGCGAAAAGCGCCGGCCGTAAGGTAGCCGTGGCACAGCGGATCTATGACCTGGCGGTGAAGGGTCACGGCTTGCTGCCGGAGGACCTGGTCTATGACGCGCTGACCTTCACTCTGGCGACCGGCGATCCCGAACTGCGGGATTCCGCCCTCCAGACGCTGGAAGGTATCCGCCGGATCAAGGAAACCCTGCCCGGCGTGCTGACCTCGCTGGGTGTGAGCAATGTTTCCTTCGGCCTTTCGAAGCCCGCCCGTGCTGTGTTGAACAGCGTGATGCTCTATCACTGCGTGCAGGCCGGGCTGGATATGGCGATTGTGAATCCGGCGCACATCAAACCCTATGCGGAAATCGCGGCAGATGAGCGCATGCTGGCCGAAGACCTGATCTTCAATCGGGATGAGCAGGCGCTGGCGAAGCTGATTACTTA
>CAYUSC010000007.1:25676-42830 GCA_964447265.1 uncultured Candidatus Brevefilum sp. | reverse complement strand
GCAGTTGGCCGCCATCCCAGGATAGCCAGATCATAAGGATGTTCCTCAGCGGCTTTGGCCACGGCCTTGTTGAAGGGCTTGTTGGATATCTCGACATCCAGAGAAGCCATGCCGCTGCCGACTTCCTTGCGGGCGTCCAGCAAATGGTCTTCCAGTCTGGCCTTGTCCGGCCCGATCCCCAGAATGGTGACCTGGGCATGTGCCATCCTGCCCAGATAGCCGCCCTGAACCAGCGCGGATTGGCTGCGCAAGGTGCCGTCGGTAAGGATCAGGAAATTCAGACCGGGATGCGAAAGTACATGCAGGCGGCGGATACCAACCCACACCTGCTGGTTCAATTCAATCGGAAAACCGGTACTTTGTTCCGGTGAGCGGTTGACATCCATAACGAATCCGGGGATGCCATAGGGTGTCACAGGTGAAATTGCCCTCACGCCTTCAATTGGGGGCAGTTCCACTCGGAGGTGTTCGTTGGGACCGTTGAAGCCCATCTCGATGACTTTGCCCTGCCCAAGCGGGAGGCCGCTCAGGTTGGTGTCTGATTTGGCGAGGTCGATGTCCTCAGGGCGGGAAAGGATCTGTGCCCGGTGGCCGGCATGCAGGTCATAGGTCTCGGAGGGAATGGGAAAGCCATGAGAGCCGAGGAAGACTTCATGACCGTTGAGTTGACCAAGCAACAGGTTGGCTGATCCGAGGAAGGACGCCACATATTCCGTTTTAGGGAATTGATAGAGTTCGTGCGGCGTTCCAACCTCGATCAGTCGACCATAGTTCATTACGCCGATCCGGTCCCCCAGGTCAAAGGCCTCTTCCTGATCATGCGTTACCAATATTGCGGCAACCCCTAGTTGCCGCTGAATTTTCTTAAGACTTCTGCGCAGTTCGACCCTGATTTTTGCATCCAGGGCGCCGAGCGGTTCATCCAGTAACAGGACGTCCGGTTCTATCGCCAATGCCCGGGCCACAGCAACCCGCTGCTGCTGACCGCCGGAGAGCTGGGCTGTCATCCGATTCCCCAGGCCAACCAATCCCACCAGTTCCAGGAGTTCATCGCAGCGGCGCTGGCGTTGTTCCTTGGGGACTTTGCGGACTTTTAGGCCGAATTCGATGTTCTGGGCGACGGTCATGGATTGAAACAGGGCGTAATTCTGAAAGACGAACCCGATATTACGCTTTTGAGGCGATTCGTGGGTTACATCGCGGCCATGCAGCCAGACCCGGCCCTGATCCGGTTCGATCAGTCCGGCGATAATATTCAGAACGGTGGTTTTACCGCTGCCGCTGGCGCCCAGCAGCACGAAGAATTCACCGTTATCAATTTCCAGATTGACGTTATTGACAACAACCTGTTGGCCGTAATGTTTACTTATTTTTTCCAGGCGAATCGACATTAAATCCTCTGACTGAAAAAGGGCCAAGCGCAAAGCCTGGCCTTGATTTCCATTAAATTCTAATCAGAGGATGTGACCGGGATTGTGATAGCCGTGTGACAAACGTGTGATAATTTTTAGGGGTTTAAAGTCGGTCAGGGGGCGAAACGGTAACCGATTCCGGGGTGGTTTTGGATCATTTGGGGGTCACCGGGGTCCGCTTCAACCTTTTGACGCAGGCGGCGGATCAATTGACGCAGCATTTCAGGAGTTGCGCCGCCGGGACCCCAGACATGATTGATGATGCTGGTTGTCGGGAGCACCTGATTGAAGTTCAGGAACAGGACTTCCATCAACTGGCTTTCCAATCGGGTGAGAAGGACGGGTTCGGCATCCCCCCGGATGAATTCGTGCCGGTGGGGGTCGAATTGGATGTCCTTGACGATAAAGGGGGCAGAGGTGAGAAGCTGGCCCTCTTTGGTGCGGCGGAGGACCGTTTGCACCCGGGCAACCAGTTGACGCGGGCTGAAGGGTTTGAGAATGTAATCATCCGCACCCAGATTGAGGCCTTTTATGATGTCTTCCTCTTCATCGCGAACGGTGAGCAGGATGATGGGGACATTGGAAGTCTTGCGGATCTCCCGGCAGACGTCAAAACCATCCCGGAGCTGGCTTTCTCCCGGCAGGTTAACATCCAAAATGATGATATCTACGGGTTCCTGTTGGAAGACACGGATCGCTTCAGGCGTGTCATAGGCGGGAATTGTTTCAAACCCGGCCCGGCGCAGGGTGAAAGCGAGTAGATCTGAAAGAGTGCGGTCATCATCAACGATCAGGGCTTTCATTATTCACCTCCGGAAGCGGTAGGCAGAGTGAACCAGAAGAGGGCGCCGCCATTTTCGGCATTTCGGTAACCCACCTGGCCGGATTGAGCTTCGACGATAGCCTTGACCACGGACAAGCCCAGTCCCAACCCAAGCTGGGGGGCATCCTCGGCGGATTTCGGTGTGAGGAAGCGGTTAAAGACCTGATTGTGCAGGTTTTCCGGAATGCCAGAACCCTGATCCTGAACCTCCACCATAACCGCTTTTTCCACCAGGAGGGTGCGGATGACGATCTGGCCTTCTTCAGGGCTGTGTTTGATGGCATTGGATAGAAGGTTGATCAGGACTTGCACCGTACGGCGTTTATCCGCCCGGACGACGGTGTCCTGTTTGGGATCGGGCCGTTGGATGGTGACCTTATGCAGCCGGGCAATGGGATCCATCGTGAGGATGGCATCACCCACAATTTCGCCAAAGGCCACCGGCTGGGGGTTAACCTTGAAACGCCCGCCTTCGATGCTGGCGGCTTCGATCAGGTTGTCAATCAGGGATTGGAGGTTGACGATCCCGATGTTGATCGTGTGGAGCAATTTTTCAATTTCAGGTGGGGTGAGATCCGGGAGCTGGTCCACCAGTAATTCGACGGATGCAGAGAGCGCCGCCAGGGGGGTTCGGAACTCATGGGTGATATTTGCCATGAATTCACCGATCAGGTGATGGATGCGTTCTTCATCGGAGACATCCCGGATTACCAAAGCTGTAGTGGCGTTGCCGGCATCGGGCGGGAAAAATTCCGACCGGGATACCGCCAGGAGGTATTCATTCTTTCCGATGAGGACAGGTATCCGGCGGACCTGGTCCGTCAGGGGAATCTGTTGACTGAAGCGATCCTCGCCGGGCATCGTGGTGAGGATTTCGTCAATGGGGAACCCAATGATTTCGGCTGGCGCTTTACCGGTGAGACGGAAGGTGGAAGCGCTGGCAAAGGTTACACACTGACGATTATCGAGGGTGATAAGGCCTTCCACAATGGCATTCAGCAGCCCTTCAATCCATACTTTTTCCTTCTGGAGCTGCTCCAAAGAATGTTTGAGGCTGACCCGGGCATCTTCAAGCGCATTGGCCAGTTGGTCAATTTCCCAAAGGTTTGACACCGTGTTTAATTGGAAGGTGAGATCGCCTTCACGTAGTCGGGCGGCGGATTGCGCCAATACATTCAGCGGCCGGCTGATCCGCCTGGAGATGATAACCGCCAGCCCGGCTGCAATAAAACTGATGAGCGCCAGGAGGAGGATAATGATCTCGTGCAGTTGACGATTTGCCTGGATATAAGGCGATACTTCAAGAAAAGCCAGCCATTGTTCATTGGTATTGGCAAAGCCTGTCAGGGTTTTCACCATTAACTTTTGGGTTTCCCCGTTTTCACCGGTCAACGACAGGATTTGGTAATCGGTCAGGTCGTTAGGGGTAAGTTCAGCAAGGGCAGCGTCCGGGATGGATAGGTTGCTGGTGACCAGATCCTTGTCCATAAAAAGGGCGTAATCCAGGCCGCTTTGGGCTGTGAATTCATCAAAAATGCTGCTCAACTGCTGGCCGACGACGATTTCGTTTCCACTTTCCAAGGCTGTATGGGTGACCATCCAGAGGGTGCCATTAACGGAAAGGAGTACATCCGGCGAAATGGCTTCGCATAGCCCAGTGGTGTCCACAGAACTGGCTGAGGCGAGGGCGGTCTCCCCAGTGCAAATCAGAATGGCTTCAAATCCGGAATTGCTCTGGAGGCTGTCCAGATAGAGTTGGAGGGTGTCTGAATCGGCATTGGTTGCCAAGAGAGAATTCAGGGTGGGGCGTTGTACAAGAAGAAAGGAGAGATTATGAAGCTGATCCAGTTTATTTTCAAGCAGGGCTTGCGTGGTCTGATCGGCTTGATCCAACAGGGCTTTTAGCTGGGTTTGGGTTTGGTGCTCCAGAACGAGCGTAGCCGGAATCCCTAATGCCAGGATCGTCCCGAGGGTGAAAGCCAGGAAGATGACGATCAATTGCACCGTAAATCGCTTTGGTGAAAGCTGGAGGCGAAGTTTACGGAGATTCATTTCAGCGAAAGCCCTTTCCATCGGTTGGGTTCTAATGGTTTGTTCACCTCAAATATAGCATCGTTGCCCAAGCTTGACAATGTATCCGAAATTTTCGGTGGATTTTAAAAAGATTTTACAGAGTAGGCCGTTCTGCCATTGGCGGAGGGGTAAACCTGTCCTATAATGTTAGTGTTATTTTTATCTGAGGAGAAAATATGATCGCCGTAATAACCGATAGCACTTGTGATATTCCTGATGAGTTGATTGAAAAATATGGCATTATCGTTGTCCCTCAATATATCATTTGGGGCGATCAACAATATCGGGATCGTGTGGATATGCAGCCGGTTGAATTCTATGAACGGTTAACGACTGATAAGGAAAGACCGACAACAGCCCAGGCCAGTGTCGGTGATTTTCTGGCGGCGATTGAAGCAGCGATGGAAAAAGGTGCGACTGAGGCTGTGATCCTGACCGTATCCAGCGCGATGTCGGGCACTTATAATATGGCAAAACAGGCAGCGGAACAAGCACCGATTCGGGTGGAAGTGATCGATTCAAAAGGTCCCACTATGACATTGGGTTGGCAGACTCTGGCCGCAGCCCGCGCCAGGGACGAAGGCGCAAGCCTGGATGAGATTGTAATGAAGGTGGCTAAGGTTCGAGCCGGTATGGTTCAAATGGTGGCCATGGAGACATTGGAGTACCTGCAATACGGCGGCCGCATCGGTGACGCGGTTAAATGGGTGGGAAATATCCTTAAGGTGAAGCCCCTGGTTTCCATTGACCACGAATCAGGGCGGGTGCAGCCAACCGGATTAGCCCGAACGCAGCATGCGCTTAAGGAAATGCTTTATAAAAAGTTTTTTGAACAGCTAACGGGCGGTAAAAAGTTCCATATCGCTGTTCTGCATGGCAATGCCCTGGAAGAAGCCCAGAAGTTGGTGGATCGGATTAATAAGGAATTCAACCCTGTTGAGCTGTTGGTCAATATCACCGGGCCTGTTCTGGGGATAAATACCGGACCGGATGCACTGGCGCTCTGCGGATACGCAGAAGAATAATTACACTTTCACCAAAACAGGTTATCATGTAAAAACCTCCTGGTTTTGTTTTACCAGGAGGTTTGTGTATTTAGGGTTGTTGATATATTCAGGAATAATGTTCTGTCCGGTTGCCATTATTCGGCAGTATCAGCTTCTTTCCGGATTAACAAATAATGGTTCTCGGGACTTGTTTTCATAATAACCCATCCAGGGAAAGCATCCGGGGTGTTGATCAGGTCTTCCAGACTGGAACGAATTTTGATCACAAGGTGATTTTCCTGAACGAAGAGGAAATCAATGCCTTGAATATGTCTGATCTCATTGAATTGTTCTTCAATCACAGAGAGGTCGTTCATCGTGTCAAAGCCTTCAATCCAGACCACCCATTGGTCCTCATCCAGTGCGATGCTTTCCAGAATATTGACATATTCCTGTTGTTCCGTTTGACCTTCCGGTATTTGGGCGGTTGAAGAATCCGATTGGTAGCCGACCTCTTTTTCTTCAGGACTTATGCCATGAAAAGTGGTGACTAATACGTCGGTCTCTAGGGCAACCTGCATAGCCGCTTTTGCCTGAAGGACAATTTCATCTTCGGTGATGGCGTCCTGGGGGAAGCTGGCAATCCCGGCGACGACGCGGACATCCACCAGCCGGTTAACTTTTTGTACCAGGCGTTGGGTAAGGATCAGTGCGCCTTTATCGCCGGTTTCAGGCAGGACCAACCCTAGGTGGTCATTTATGAAGGCAATGTCAAGATTTGTGCGGATGCCATCCAGAAGGACTTCGGCTAAAACTTTATTAAATCGATCAATATCCTCCTGGGATAACTGGTTTCTTTGATCGTATTCAAAAAGGACGAGTGAGACATCGTTGTGATAACGCCGGCCGCGCAGGATCTCGGTGATCAGAGTCTGTTTGGCAAATTTCCAGCGCATCAGGGAGGTGGCTTCATCATAAATCACCAGCGAATTGGCGACCTGTTGGAGTCCGGCATATTTTTGGTCAATCTTGCGGACCACATGAGCATAAATGTTGCAGATAATGGCGGTGATCAGGAAAACGGCCGTTCCCATCACGGTGGAGATAATGAAGGCCGTTTGATTTTCAATCAGGCTGTAACCCGCGCCGGCAAAGACGCCGATGGCGACAATCAGGCTCACCCATGAGGCAAAGGGGAAGAGGTTGGTCAGCGCGAAGACGATGATGAAGAGGTTCAGAGCCATTCCAATCAGGCTGAGGTTCGGAGCGTAGTTGATCAGTACATAGGCCCCCACCATATTCCAGATTACCAGCAGGATAATGTGTAGAAATAGCCTTCGGGTTTGAAGATCAGTTTGATTTTTCATCTTTCACCTCAAGATTCATCACCATGAGCTTTTATGTATGAATATCCTTCGGGAGAATTATACCGGTAATTTATCGGCTCCCGCGAATGCACGAAAAAGATTAGAATGCGAAAATCGGGTATGTCTCAGGGTTAGTGCGATGATTTCATATCATTTCGAAATCAATTTCATAACAAAGACACCCGCTGTACTGTCATATTATATTGAAATCTGGTCTCAGATTATGCTCATATATTAATATTCTTTCTAAAAATTGGTGAGATTTTGGTAAGAGTTAAAGAAATGAGTTTTGTTATCCCTTTTCCATTCATTTTCAACTTCACATTAAAGCCTGACCTGATAGAAAATTAATTATGCCTGAGCCTGCATTGCGCTAAAATGTTGGATGATAAAGTCATTAGCCTTGATAAACGTTTGTCATTTATCCGTAAATGACGGAAAACTTCGAGGAAATTTGATTTTGGCAAAGATTTTGCAATAAGATCAGGTAGATTTATTGGTGTTGTCCATTAATAGAGCATGATTCAAATTAAGAATTGGTTCTTGAAAATATAAGAATTAATTAATAATGGCATAAAACTTGCTCTAAGTATTATTGAAAAATGAAGGATGAAAGGCTGTAACCAGTTTATGGGACAAGGCGCTGAGGAAAGGTTATGACGACGATTTCGTTCAAAGATAGATTGGCGAAGTTCAACGAGTTCTGGGAAGAACTTGAGACCGGCGAAGAATTATCACAGGTTAGTGATAAGGCGTTGCGAAAGGTTGCTCGTTTTCTTCCCGAAACTCTGGCATGCCCTGATATCACCTCAACTCGGATTGTCTATAAGGACAAGACATACTCCCATGGAAAAATGAATAAAACCACTCATGAATTGGTTGAACCAATCAAAACTTTCCAGCGGCAAATTGGCCAGGTTGAATTTCATTATGCAGAAAACGGCACCAAATGCACTCAATCCGGCCTGGATGACGACAGCCTGATCCTGAAGCTCGTGACGGAACGCCTTGGTGTGGTCTCCACTTTCATTGAAAAAGATACGGAAATTGAAAAATTAAAAGGCGAGGCGCTCAACGCTTATGACAGGACGATTGAAGCCTGGGCGGCTGCATTTGATACCCAGCAAAAAGAAGCCAGCGGGCACACCGAAAGGGTGACAAACCTGGCTTTGGAATTGGCAAGGGAAATGGATTTCCCTGAAGAAGAACTGGTCAATATCCGGCGGGGTGCGCTCTTGCACGATATCGGCAAAATCAGTATCCCGGATGAAATCATCTCCAAACGTGGAAAGCTGACCGAAGAAGAGTTTGATGTCGTTCGGCGTCACCCGTTATTCGCCAAAAAATGGCTTTCACAGCTTGAACTGTTGAAACCCGCCTTGCAAATTCCCTATTATCACCATGAACGATGGGACGGCAGTGGTTATCCTCTCGGTCTGAAAGGGGAGGATATTCCCCTGGCTGCCAGGATGTTCTCCGTCATTGACGTTTGGGATGCGTTGACTTCGGATCGGCCATATCGCAGGGCATTAAGCAAGGAAGAAGCCCTCAATTTAATCATATCCCAATCCGGCTCTCATTTTGATCCAAAGGTGGTGGAGCATTTTGTTAAAGTGCTTTCTAATGAGAATTTGATCAATGCCCCGCATCAACTGCGGATACAGGCCTTTGGTGCAGAGAAGGTCTGGCTTCAAAATATTCTCATCACGACCGGTGATTGGCAGGTCCATGCGGCCAAAGAGATGTTCTTTGTCTTTCTGGCGCATCCCAGTGGGCTCACCAAGGAGCAGGTAGGGTTGTATATGTGGCCGGACGCCTCAACCGAGGAATTGGATATCAAGTTCAAGAATACCCTTTATCGGCTGCGCAGCGCAGTGGGAAAACAGGTGATCCTGCTTGCTGAAGGGATGTACCGTTTCAACCCGATGCTGGAATATGCTTTCGATGTTGAAATCTTCCTGACCTCCATTCAAAGGGCGGCCGAGTCTGATGATCCCCGGCAGAAGATCAAGCATCTTTCACATGCCATCCAGCAATATTCCGGTGATTATTTGCCGGAAGTCGATGACTACTGGGCTATTCCTGACCGAGAAAAATACCGGCAGATGTACATTGATGCTCTCTATGCCATCGCAAACCTGTATTTTGAGAGAGAAATTTACAAATCCGCATTGCGTTATTGTCACCAGGCACTGGAAGAGGATAACGCTAATGAGGAAGTCCATCGTCTGGCGATGAAGATTCATGCCGTAACAGGCAATAAGGCGGAGATTATCCGTCAATATGAAGCCTGCCGTCTGGAATTGGAAGAAAAGTATGATGTCGAACCATCCGATCAGACTCAGCTTTTATATGACACTTTGATTAACGCTTAGCAGTGCCGGTTTATTTACAGAAAAAAGTAGAGACGCAACTACTGAATAGTCAATTTTGGAGTGTTCAGACCACAATCAACAAAAGTTTACTTAGCTCTAATTAATGTACCGGAAGACCCTATTGGAGCCTGTACAGTTGGATACTATGACTGTGCAGATGATATTGGCTCAATATTGTTGTCACTTTACAGAAAAATTGATATGAATACACAACGAAGAACAGACCAGATGAGTATCGATTTTATGGATCCCTATTACGAGAAACATAAAACCGATCAATCAAAGCTCATCACTGAATTCAAAAAAATAAAAAATGATATCATGGCGGTCGGGGATCATAATGCGAATCGCTGGTTGCAGGCATTGGATCTCTATGACAGGGAAATCACCGAGCATACGCTCCGGGTGACTTCCTTATCACTCAAGATCGCGCATAGTCTTGGCCTTCCCAAACGGGATATGATCAATATCCAATTGGGGACGCTTCTTCATGATATTGGGAAGTTGGGTATTCCTGAGAACATCATGCAGAAACCGGGCCGGCTAACCCCTTATGAATTTCAGATAGTCCAGGAACACCCCCTCTATGCAATGGAGTGGTTGGCCAAACATCCGCAATACAAGCCGGCAATGGTCATTCCACTTTATCACCATGAGTGGTGGGACGGCACCGGTTATCCCTTCGGTTTGGCTGGAGAAGAGATTCCCAGGCTGGCCCGGATTGTTGCGGTGGCTGATGTCTGGGATGCAATCACCTCCGATCGGCCCTACCGGAAAGCCATGGCGGAAAACCAGGCCCTTTATATCATCACTTCGGAATCCGGAACCCATTTTGACCCTGAAGTCGTTGAGGCATTTATGGATTATGGATTATTCGAGAAGAGTTTTATCCCCTCGTATGTGCCTTCTTATGTTTAAAGAATAAAAGCCCGAATCCGGGCTTTTTTTGATGAGCTTTATCGAGATTTGAAATTACCAACTGGTGGAGGCGCCGTCTCCACCTTTTTGTTTAATCTGGTAGAGGGCGTTATCCGCTCTGTTCAGCAGGTCTTCAAGGGAATCGGACCAATCTTCGACGGTGGCGATTCCGGCACTGAAGGTGATGGTGAAATTGCGTTCACCATAGAAGACCGGTGAAGTGGACATGACATTGCGGATCCGTTCCATGACCAGTAAAGCATGCTCCGCATCCGTCTCGGGCAGAAGCAGCAGGAATTCATCGCCGCCGAAACGCCCAAGGATATCTACATCGCGGATGATCTCTTTGACGATTTTGGCGAAAACGGTCAGAGCGCGGTCACCCGCCAGGTGGCCATAGGTATCATTGATGCCCTTAAGGTTATCAAAATCCAAAATGGCTACCGAGAGGGGATGGTGATACCGGCGTGCCCGCCGGAGTTCCAGCTCTGCCAGATTCATGAAGTGGCGGCGATTGGAGATATTGGTTAATTCATCAATGGTGGCTTCATGATAAAGCTGGTCGAGGAGCTGCTTGCGCTCCGTGATATCACGGGAGAGGCCGTGGTAACCGATCAGATTTCCATAATTGTCATAATGGGGAGCCGCGACCACTTCCGTCCAGATCCAACTGCCATCCTTGCACTTCTGTTCGATCTCGAACCGGGTGGTCATGTTGTTATTGCCAATTTCTTCTTTTTCCTGATGGTGAGCGATCTTCTGACGAACCAGTTCTACACCTTCGGGTTTAAAGAAGGTCCAAATTTGCTGGCCGATCACTTCTTCTCGTTTAAAGCCCCGGGTCTGCTCGTCTGCAGGGCTCATATAATCAATCCGCAGCCGTTTGTTGATATGCCAGATGACGTCTCCTGAATTTTCCGTCAGGAAGCGATACTTTTGCTCATTTTCACGCAATTTCTCTTCCATCTTCTTGCGGGAGGTGATATCCCTGACCACGCTGAGGATGTGGGGTTCGTCATTGACCTGGATAACTCGGGACGAAAGCAGGCCGAGTAACGGGCGTCCATTTTTCTTTCGGAACTGAAATTCCATGTCCTCGATCACGCCGGTTTCGGTTAAAAGGACAATGAAACGGGCACGCTCGGTCGGATCGAACCAAATATCCACGTCCAGGGTGGTGTGTCCAAGGACTTCCTCTCGAGGATAACCTGAAATGTTTATGAAACCCTGGTTCACTTCGATAAAAAGACCATCCCGAAGCCTGGTGATCAGGACTGCATCCGGGATGGTGTTGAACATCAGGGTATATTTTTCTTCGGCTTCGACAGTTTCCTGATTTAATCGCAGGTTCATCAGGTAAATCAACCCGAAATTCCAAAGCGTCATGGAGGCAAAAAGGACAAAATAGGATATGGCCTGCATTAACGTTGGCAGGTTGTTTAAATCAGGTTGGGGGAGAAACAGCCAGCTAACTGTATGGATTAAATAAAAGAGGGCATTGATCAGAAACGCAATGCCAATGAAATATCGAAATGGGCGATCGGCAAGGGATTTTTGCTTCAATAGGACAATGGCAATCAGCAGTGTAAAACCCGCAAAGCTGAAAGCCGAGACCGCATTTGGGATGATGATATTTTTAAATAAGAGGGAAACAAGAATAACAATGCCATAAATAGAAATAAAGAGGATTGGGTGCAGACTCTTTTTCTTGAGAAGCTGGAAGAAATCAAGAACGCCATGGAAAAGAACCAAACCACTGGCCGCGAGAAAGATATCCTCGAGGATAAAAGAGTAGATGCCTAAGGACACGTACTCCTGTAAAAAGAGGAATAAGTAATACCCACTAATAATAAATGTCCCAATAATCAGCCAGAGAAAACCGGGGAAGTTTTTACCCTTTTGGAATTGGATGTAAAGGATTACGACTTCAAGAAAGACCGTCAGACCGAATATTAGGCAGATGGTTTGGATATCAATGCTCATAATTGCTCATATTATAAAGTATGCCATACTCAAAATGATATCAATTATTATCAGCTATTAGAATACCATAGAAAAACTCATTTTAAATTAAGGTTATATATCAGAATGTCAGGATGTTCTGTTTGTTAACAAATTTCCTAAGTCCGTTGACGAAAAAAATTTTCGGTACGCCTGGATTTCCCCCAAGAGGTCTTTCAACATTTGCTCATAAATTTCAAGTGATTCGAGGTTGCCATTGGTACCCGGTTGGGTGAAGTTGACAATGTTTTCCTGTAACACCACATTAAATGCACCTTTTGCTTCCCAGTAACGAATCGCGGCAAGGACTGAATTTGTCTCGGAGGCGGTGGCTGCTGCCAGGGCAGATATGGTCGTTTCACCTGATTGCGTTGAAATGGCGTATTTCACCAGCCCGCCAATGACTCTGCCGAAAGCTTTCCAGTCCGTCAGTTCCGGATCGATACCGAAGACGATAACTTTTTGAGGCTTGACATGCTGAACGACTTCACTCAGTACTCGCTGAGAAGGAGGCGTCGTCCAAATGACCAGAACTTCGCCGGGTTCTATTGTGTTTCGAGAGGCACAGGGCAGTTCAGTTGGCGGATTAAATTCAGCCCAAACCCGGGCTTCGGCTTCCGAATCAAGAATCGACTTCAATAGAGAAAGCGGCGCAGATTTCAACCGCAGATCCACCCATTCCAGCTTGCGCTTCGGTTTTCCGGTTTTGGCCGCTCTCACTGGGCGGGCATCAATCCACTCGGCATTGATTTGTGTGGTACCGCGATAGTCACTTTGCGAAAGGCGGCAGAGAAGATCGAACTCATTGGGTGGCAGAGGTTCCTCCGCGCCGTTCCACCAGATGAATTGGTGATCTGCGCCAGTCTTATCCCTGGCGAGCAGCTTGCGGTGGTCACCGGTTTGACCGATTTCCGTAGCCGAGACATACGCCAGGTCTCGGATGAGGAAATTGAGCGGTGGATTTCCGGCTCCAAAGGGTGCCAGCCGTTCGATTTCCGAAATTAAGTCGAAAGTGATCTCCGAGAGCGTGATGGATTGGTGGATCTCAATTTCTGCGATATGTTCAACGTATTTGGCCTGCTCCTCGATCTCCTGGAACAATCCACGTTTGAATTTAGCGAAATTATCCGGCAGGAGGGCCATACCGGCCGCCATGGGATGCCCGCCATAACTCAGGAGGAGTTCGGATTGCGAGCCAATTGCTTTGGTGATGTTGATACCCTCCACAGATCGGGCTGATCCGTGGAAAGGGTCGGTCCCGGTCAGCAGGATGGCGGGTTTGTGGAAATGTTCCACCAATCGATTGGCGACAATGCCGACCACACCACCCGGCCAGTCCGGGTAGTGCAGGACAATTGCCGGCGCATGGCGGTCATCCGGTGAATCCTGCAGGATCTTCTCGGCAGCCTGGGAAACCTGACGGGTGATCATCTGGCGTTGGGCGTTGAGGGCTTCAATGGTCGAGCCGATCACCCGAACCCGGCCAGGGTCGGAAGTTGTCAGGAATTCCACAATGGGGTTGGCGTCACTCAGACGCCCAACGGCATTCAACCGGGGCGCGATCTGGAAGCCGATATGGGTTTCAGTGAGCCGGAGGGGGTTGAGATTGGCATTTTGGTAAAGTGTTTGTAACCCAAGTCGTTTGGTGTGCCGCAGATGGGCCAGCCCTTTTTGCAGGAGCCAGCGGGTATCACCTTTCAGCAAGGCGACATCCGCCACGATGCCCAGAGCGGCCAGTTCGTAATAAGGGCCGCTTTCGAAAGGTTCATCCAAATACGCATAAAGCCCTTCAATCAGCTTGCAGGTCACTCCCGCACCCGGCAGAGTACGCAGGGGATGGTCCTCCGGCAGACGCTGAGGATTGACCACGGCGTCCGCAATGGGCAGGGAAGCGCCCAGACTGTGATGATCGGTCAACACCACGGGGATGCCGGCGTCTTTCACGGTTTGGATATTCTCGTGTTCGGTGATCCCGGTGTCGCAGGTGATCAGCAGGTCGAAACCTTCATCAAGGAAAGCCTGCAAGACCTCTGCGGTGATACCGTGGGATTCTTTGGCTCGGATGGGGATGTGATATCCCACGTCTCCACCGAGGCTCCGCAGTCCCTCCGCCAGGATCGTTGTGGCGGTCTGCCCGTCCACATCGAAATCCCCCCAGACGAGAATTCGTTCCCGGTTGTTGATTGCTTTGGTGATTAGTTCATAGGCGATGAGGGCATCGGGGAGTTCATCGGCTGAGGTGGGATGGTAGGCGTCCGGGTCCATGAAAGCATGGGCGGCTTCAACCGTGCGGTAACCCCGCCTGTAAAGCGTTTCGGCGACGAGGGGATGCCCACCGATGGCCTGGCGGAAGTCCTCCGGGATGGTGATGGATTCCGGTTCAATCCAGCGAACGTCTTCACTCATCAGAAAGCGATCTCTTCAATCTGGTCAAAGTCCAGTTCATCTTCTTCGAGAGGCGTTGGTTCTAAATCCTCGAATTGCTCCAGGTCGCCCGCCACGGTCCCCCGGTCACAGTGCGACCGATAGATGCAATACTTACATTGAGCCAGGTCAGCGGTGCGGGAAAAGCCGTCATCCGGGAGGTTGGATATTTCCTGGATCAATCCTGTGAAGAAAGCCAGGTCCTGCTCAGCCTGGCTGCTGGTATAGGGCAGGTTGATGGGAATTTCTGGCTGGGAGGTGAACCAGTAATTCATCTCAATTTGTTCCGGTGAAATCTCTGCTGCACCACTCAACACACTACCGGAGTGCGCCAGCAGGAAACGGTAAAGGCGGGTCTGGATACGTTCCGCCAACCATTGTTCTTTAGGTCTTTTCTGGCTTGTTTTCCAATCGAAGATCACCAATTTTCCGGAGGGCTGCACCAGGACGAGGTCATATTTCGCCACCAGCCGGTGACCGGCCAGACCTGTGCTGAGGATGGTCTCAACGAAACGGGTACCATCCAGCCATGGCGGAACGTTTTGCAGGAAATCCTCCCACCAGGTCATCATCTCCGGGCTGGGATCTGCCACGGCCTGCTCGGTCAGACGGTCTTCGGGGATCCCTAACAAATACTGCTGGATCAGGCGGTGAAAACGCCCACCGGTCAGGCCGCGCTTTTCGAATTCGAGAGCGTCCTGCACGATCAGTGCCGGCCATTTGGCATGGCGGATATAGCGCAGGTTGAAGCGATAGGGGCAGTCGAGGTAATCCTGCAGGTTGCTCTGGGTGAAGTCGAAATTTTCCGGTAAGGTCATTGGCGTTTCTCCCAGTCATTTATCAACTCAAGGAAAGCCCTGGCAGCGACATTCTTGCCGGAAACCCGGCCGGAATTGGCCGTGATTGTCAGCCAACTTCTGGCTCGGGTGATCCCCACAAAGAACAGCCGCAGCCGCTCCCGGATGAATTCTTGGCGGGCTTCCAGTGAGGCCGCGCCTTCCTGATACCAGTTCAAGCCATGTTTTTCCGTCATTGTGGAAAGTTGGGCCAGCGTTTCAGCTTCCAGGTTGAGGTGATCCCGCACGAACCACTTCTCGGACTGGTACTGGTCGTAATCTTCGCCAGAGGGGAAGTTGTAATTATTGACGGCGGTCAGGTAGACGGCGTCCCATTCCAACCCTTTGGCCTTGTGCATGGTGGCTACGACCACCTGGCCGGGGTAAAGGTCGGGGTTGAAGGCCGAATCTTCATCCGAGAAGCCCAGGAAGCGGCGCTGGTTGTTGGCGATCTGCTTCATCTCCTCGGTGAATTCCGGCAGCCGCCAATCCGGGTGGGCGTTGGCAAGCTGGCGCAGCAGGACGGAGAGCTTATGCGCCAGAGCCAGTTCAGTAGGTTCCAGGAAGAGGTCCTGCGATATGGTCAGGATAAGCTGGTCAATGGGCAGGAAGACCGAGTTCTGCCAACGCTGGATAACTTCTCGGAAGGTCTCGAGTTCATCCAGAACGGCTGCTTCAGCGGAATCTGCGATAAGAGCTTCCAGCCAGGAATGCGATGCCTGCGGCCAGAGGTAATCTTCGACCCGTTCGCAGGATTTGATCCGTTCCCCAATAGCTTTATAAAATGGCCAGCGTTGTTCATCCTCGCGTTCCTTGCGCCGCCAAACCCTATAGGCCGTGTCGAGTTTGCCGCTATCGCGCGGGTCGCAGAGGTAGTTCAGGATGTGGAAGATCGCGCTGGTTGAAAGGCGGGTGGAGGAGGTGGAGCGGAGGAGGCTGTCCACCACGGGGATGCCCCGCCTTTGGCATTCATCGGCGAATTTAAACCCTCGCAAATTTCGGGGTGAGAGGATTGCGACTGTCTTATCGGGGTGATCGGCCAGCCAGGTTTCAACCGAATCGACCACGAAGTTGACTTCCTGGTCCGGCGACATGAGGGTTTCCACCAGTCGGATGCAATCAGGGCAATCCGGCGGGTTGGGCTGGGGGTCGCCGGGCGGTGTGGGCTGGATCAATGGTGGATTGAGGGCGCGGCGGGCGTCCAAGTTGGGGTGGTGACTCTCAGTCCATGTGATCAAATCATTGGCCAGGGTGAGGATGCTCTGAGTGGAGCGGCCGCTTTCCGGCAGGGATCGGGCGATGACATCCGGCCGCTGGATGAAATCCAGCAGATAGTGAGGGCTGGCCGTGGTGAAGGTCTCGTAGATCGCCTGATTTGGGTCGCCAACCCGCACCCAGTTACCGGTTTCGCCGGTCAGCAGGGAGAGGATCTTCTGCTGCAGGAGGCTCGAATCCTGGGCCTCATCCTCCAGAATGTAGGGCCAACGCTTTTGCAGCAGGGTGATCAGGGCGGGGTCGGATTCCAGGCACCGCAGAGCCAGCCGGATCAGGTCGTCAAAGTCCACGCTGCCGCGGTAATTGAGCGCATCCTGATATTCCCGGTAGAGATCCGCGCCCATCTCCACCAGCGGCAGGGGGATGGGCGAGTCGCCCAGGAGCTTGCGGAGGTCATTGGGGGTGAGCTGGCGGTCCTTTGCCAGCCGGATGAAAGCCACCGCGATCGACTCCACCATCGCAGGCAGGTTGCGGCTATCGGTATAGACCTTGCCGATCTGAGAATCATCTACATCAAGATAAGGTCCAAAGAAATCGGGATGGGATTTGAGCCAGGCATCCGCCACGGACCGGAGGATGCGGGTGCCTTCCATTTCATCGAGGATCTGGAAGCCATTGCTCAACCCGGCCAGATCCGGCCGCATGCGGACGATGTCATTCGCCA
>CAYUSC010000007.1:22676-25576 GCA_964447265.1 uncultured Candidatus Brevefilum sp. | reverse complement strand
TCCGCGGTCCAGACCCGGTCCGCTTTCCAGTTACGGGAGAGCACATAGGGCTGGGTTAGGGGCTGGTCGAGGCGCTGGTACCAGGCAGGGCTGCCGATATCCAGCCAGAATTGAACATCCACAGGCTGGTTGCGCATCAGGAAGGTATAGGCGGGCGCCAGGAAAACCGAATCCTGCGGCGCATCCTGCCAGGGCTGGATGTATTGCGCGGCAATCACCCCGTCGGCGACCATCTGGACGTATTCCTTGCCGGTGGAAAGGGTGCCCTCGGCCAACTGTTCGCCGATCACCCAGCGGAATTTCTGAATGGACTCGATCAAGGTTGCGACGGTGTTGGCACTTTCGAGATCGTCATGGAAACCAAAGCCGGGTTGGCTGAGGACTTCGCCAAACAACCGGTTGAGGAAGAAATCGAGGGTTTGGTCCTCATCCGGCAGGGTGGTCGCCAGCCAGCTCCGGAGCTGTTCATATCGTTCACCGGCGCGGTAGGTGATCCGGTCGCGTTCTTCCGCCGGAACTTCCGCAAAAGGCTTCAGGGGGAAACCCTCAGTGCGTTCGTCATAGATATATCGGGAGAGCAATTGCGCGCGGACCAGGTCGAATTGGTCAATCGCCTGCATCAGGGTGAAGGCGAAATTGATCCGCTTGGGCTTCAGATTCCAGCCTGGAAACGCCACGGTTGCCAGGTTTAGCAAGGTCTGGGCGGCGGGTTCATCCCGTAAAGCCCGTGAGGGCCGATGGGCATGGTGGGGGATGCCGTATTCATCCAGTTTGTGAGAAAGGGTATAGCGAACGACGTCCGACATGAAAGGCGCCAGGATGACGATCTCACCCGGCGGGGTATCGTGATCAATCAGGCGGCGGACTTCACCGGCCGCCCAGTTGACCATCGCCGGAAAATAACGGGGATTATCGGGGGGTGTCACGATCGCCCCGGTGGGATTGGATTTTGGAGCGGCCGTTTGCAGCAATGGCGCACCCATCAGGTTGGCGACGACTCTACGGACACCCGTCTGCAATCCCTGAATATCATTCGAACTGACTAAATTCTTGGTGAAAGTGATGGTTTCATCGCAACGGTCAACAAGTCGGGCAGCACTTTGCGTATCTGCACCGAGAAAGAACCGGTAACCGGCATCCTCGTCCTGGATCACCACGGCCGAATCGAAGGAGGGCAGCCATTCGAGCAGAACATCATGGGCTACGGGGGTGTCTTCTTCGATATTGTCCACGATCAGGTGATGATATTGCCCGGTGAGAAAATCCCGGCAGAGCGGCAGCGGCCAAAGTATTTTAATGAAGAGTTCCACCTGCAGGGAGTAATCCAGCAGGTTATGTTCCAGGCAGAAAGCCCGGAACGCCAACGCGCTGGCCTGCACGTCATCGTAAATGTGCATCTGTTCCCCAGCCCCAACCCAGGCCGCCTTGAGCCTGGGCGCGATCTCTTCAATGGGGAAGCCCACGAAGGCCGCTTTGTTAAGGTTATCCAGAATTTGGGAGAAAATCCGGTTGCGATTGATGGTCAGACTATCGAAAAAATTCCTTTCTTCAATCAACGGCCGGACGACATGCGCCATGTAATATTGGGCGGTTTCCAGGGTCAGAAACTGAGGCGGCCGATCAGGCTGCGCCACGCCGGTCTGATCGCTGATCGCGGGCCAAAAAAGCTCCAGCATCCGCCTTGCCAGGCCGCCAAGGGTGATGGTGGTAGGCAGACTGCGCGCCAGGTCGAGGTCATCCCAGAGAATATCCTCATAGGGTTTCGCAAGGGTGCGCTGGGGCACAAAGAGGAGGATTTGGTGCGGGGGAATGCCCGATTCGAGCAGCTTTTTCAACCATAGGGTGCCGGCGGTGGTTTTCCCCGTTCCCGCAGTCCCGACCAGGGCGATTTTCCCGGTGATTGGGCGATCCAGCAAGCGGGTCTGTTCAGTCGTCAGTGCCATGAGAGTATTATATTCTAAAACGAAAGGTCATCTCAGGTATAATAACCAAACGACCCGGATTGACCTGTATTGAAAGGATAATTGATCCATGACGAATGACCTGGCACCCTTTTTCTCACCATCGGGAGTGGCCATCATTGGGGCTTCAACCAACCCGCGTAAACTGAGTTACGGCATTGTGAAGAACCTGACCGAATATGGTTTTCAGGGTGGGATATACCCTGTGAATCCCAAAGCGGACGAAGTTTTGGGCCTGAAAGTCTATGCGGATGTGGCTGATGTGCCGGACCCGGTGGACCTGGCCGTGGTGGTTCTGCCGGCAGGCATGACGCCGGACGTGCTGCGGGCTTGCGGAGAGCGGGGGATCAAAGCTGTGGTCATTATTTCCGGCGGTTTCCGGGAAGTGGGGGGGGAAGGTAAGGCTCTGGAAGAGGAATGCCGGGAGATCGCCGAATCCTATGGGATGCGGCTGATCGGGCCGAACTGTGTGGGTACGCTGGACCTGAATACCGGTTTGAATACGACCTTCATTCAGGGCGTCCCGGCGTTGGGCTCAATTGCGTTTGTGTCCCAGTCCGGCGCGGTCTGCGGCGGCGTGGTGGATTATATTGCCGATAAATCGATCGGCTTTTCGCATTTTGCCAGTTTGGGCAATGAACTGGATGTGGATGAATCGGATATGATCGCATTTTTCGGCGACCATCCCAAAGTGAAAGTTATTGCGGCTTATGTGGAGGGGATCCAGAATGGCGAGAAGTTCATCCGCGTAGCCAGTGAGGTCTCCCGCAAGAAACCGATTGTTCTGTTGAAAGCCGGGCGAACCGGGGCAGGCGCCAAGGCCGTTTCCTCCCATACCGGCTCACTGGCCGGTTCTTATTCCGCCTATCAGGCTGCCTTCGAGCAGGCAGGTGTGATTGAAGTCTCGGATTTGCCGGCCCTGTTCGATGTCGCCTGGGC
>CAYUSC010000007.1:20065-22576 GCA_964447265.1 uncultured Candidatus Brevefilum sp. | reverse complement strand
CGGGGCACGGACCAGACCGTTTTGGCCTGCATGGTCGGAGAGCGGAGTCTGGCGGAGGCGCGGCAGATTCTGCATGAGAATCATATTCCAATGAGCATTTTCCCCGAAGTGCCCGGTCAGGTGCTGGGCGCGATGAAGGGTTACAGCGAATGGCTGGCAAAGGGTGAAGGTATTCCCTTCATGTTTGACAACCGAAATATCGACCAGGCTGGCGCGCTGCTTGGAGCAGCCAAACCGGGACAGGCTTTAGGCGAGGCGGAGACCCGGCCGATCCTGGCCGCTTACGGCTTGGATCTGGTGGCGGGTGGGCTGGCAAAGGATGCCCTCGAAGCCGCCCAAATTGCGGAAGACCTGGGCTTTCCGGTCGTGGTCAAGGTCATCTCGCCTCAGGTGCTGCATAAATCGGACTTTGGCGGGATCGCCCTGAATCTGAACTCGGGTTACGAAGTTGAAAGCGCTGCCCTGAAAATGGCTGCTGAGATCACCGAAAAAATGCCGGAGGTTAAAATCACCGGTTTCCTGGTGGAGAAAATGGCGCCTAAGGGCCTGGAAGTGATCATCGGGATGCGACGCGACCCAACCTTTGGCCCCTTGATGATGTTCGGATTAGGTGGTATTTATGTAGAACTCTTTAAGGATGTCGGCTTCGGCGTGGCCCCAATGACGCAACAACGGGCCAGAGACATGATTGAAGCCACCAAAGCCGGACGCCTGCTGCGCGGTTTCCGGGGCGGCCCGGTTTATGACCTGGAAGGCGTCGTGGACGCCATCGGCCGGTTGAGCCAACTGGCGGTGGATTTCCCGCAAATTTCCGAAGTGGAGATCAACCCCCTGCTGGTGCTCCCGGAAGGGCAGGGCGCCAAGGTTCTGGATGCCCGTCTGATCCTGGAATAGAAAGTGAATTGAGGAAGAAATGCTGCCATTAAGCATAGGAATTTTTATTGAGATTTTGGTCACCGTCGCGTTACCGATTGGTGTGGGCTACTGGTTGAACAAGAAAAAGGGTGTCACCTGGCGGGTGATCGCTTACGGCGCTGTGGCATATTTCATCATGCAGGTGCTGACAACCATCATCTTTGTTGGATTCTCCCTGCTGGTGGAAAATGGTACCCTGCCCATGCAGGATCCGGCCTTGCGGATCACGCAGGTGGCTTTATCAATCGTCCTGGGCGCAGTGTTCGGTGTTCTCATCCGCTGGTTTGGGATGAACAAGCTTAAGGATGACTTGAAAACTCTGCCCGCGACCTGGGGCATTGGGCTGGGATATGGCGGTGTGGAAACCATGCAGTTGGTCGGCCTTCCTCTGATCGGAACCTTCTGGACGATGCTGACGAATATCAATTTGGACCCGACAACCACTTCACTGAGCGCCGATGTGGTTTCTCAATTGGAGGAACTCTGGAAGGTGCCATTCTATATTCCACTGGCTGGCTCGTTGGAGCGAATCGGCGCGATGGTGATGCATCTGTTGGTTACCGTGTTGATTCTGCAGGTCTTCAAGCGGAATAATAAATGGTTCCTGGCGGCTGCGATTGGCATTGAAGTGTTGGTCAACGGCCTGGTAGCGGGGATTGCCGAGGCAGGCCTCGAAACGGGCTGGGTTGTCCTGGCAGCAGTGATCCTCATGGCGGGGAACCTTTACCTGCTCAAGCGCCTGAATGCATTTGATTTGAAGGATGGAGCGGACGAAGATTTGCCGGATTTACTGCCGGTTGATTAATAAAAAGCCCCGGAGGACAGATGCCTTCCGGGGTTCTTTTTTTTTGGAAGATGTGATTAGTCTGAGCCGGGAATGCCCATCCCAAAGTAGATGAAGCCCATCTCCTGCAGCTCTTCGCCATTCCAGATGTTGCGTCCATCCAGGATCACATTGCCATTCATGTTCGCTTTAATCCGGGCAAAATCGAGGGATTTGAATTCATTCCAGTCGGTCGCCAACAGGAGCGCATTCGCGCCCTGAGCGACATCGTAGGGGTTCTGGCAGAGGTTCAGCTCCGGGATTTCCTTTTTACTGATCGTCATGGCCTGCGGATCGTAACCCTGGACCTTCGCTCCTATGGAAACCAGCATTTTAATGATATCCAATGAGGGAGAATAGCGGGTGTCATCGGTGTTGGGCTTGAAGCTGAGGCCGAGAACACCGATTGTCTTGCCTTTGACGCCGCCAAGCGCTTTTTCCAATTTCTCTACCGCATGTTTGCGTTGATTGAAGTTGATATCCATCACGGCCTGAAGAAGCTGTGGGTGGGTGTCATGCGTGACGGCCATGTGGGCCAGGGCTTTGACATCTTTGGGGAAGCAGCTTCCACCCCAGCCGAGACCGGCATCCAGAAAGGCCGGGCCGATCCGCTTGTCCATGCCCATCCCGCGGGCCACTTCGCGGACATCCGCGCCGAGGGTCTCACAGATATTCGCCATTTCATTGATGAATGAGATGCGGGTGGCGAGGAAGGCGTTGGAGGCGTATTTGATCATCTCGGCTGTGCGCAGGTCGGTGATCATGATCTCGGA
>CAYUSC010000007.1:0-19965 GCA_964447265.1 uncultured Candidatus Brevefilum sp. | reverse complement strand
AATTCGCTGTCCTTGAGCGCTTCGGCGTAACTGGTTGTGAAGTCCAGCCGACCCGCTTCGACATTTTGATCGACAATTTGTTTGAGCCCTGGCTCATAAATCGGCATGATTCCGCTGTTGAGCAGGTTGATCCGTTCTTCGTTGATGTCCAGGCAGGTGACCCGATGGCCCATATCGGCAAAGCATGTCCCGGTGACGAGACCGACATATCCGGTGCCTATCACGCATAGTTTTGACATAAGGGAACCCTCCAAGAATGTCGTTATGATTATGGACTACTTATTTCAGATGCTTATTATATCAAGTTATTAACCCGGAACTTGATTTTTCTGTGCTTTGGGGAGCGTTTAGTAAAACAGACCGACCTTATTGCCACCAGATGCAAGCAGTCGTAAATAAACCGGCCAATCCTGGCGGATTTGGATTAACCAGATCGAGAGGAAGAGCAGGACAATGACGCCAATGAGGAACTTTCTGCGTTTAAGTTGGACGCCACTTGCCGCAGAGCGAGTGCCGTTAGAGAGGGCGCTAAAGCTGAAAGGTATGAGCAGCGGCACCAGGGCGAGGTGGAACCGAGGTTCTGTGATAATGGGCAGATGCGGTAGGCAGTAAAAAATTAACCCAAGCGCGATTAACCATACGAGTGATCTGTTATGATGGGTCACCAACCCAATAACGCCAAACAGGCACACAAAGAACCAGGGGATAGATAGGAGCAGATAAAGCAAGGCCAACCAGGGTTGCGGGATTGGACCGAGCAGGTTATTGCTGTAGAAGTAGTTGAATTCACGTGTTTCCGGTCCAAAGAAAGCCGGAATGCGGTTGATGATCCTGCGAAGTGCTTCAAGGGGATCGGCTCTTATAAATTCCAGGGCGTTTTGCTTGCAGAAATCATCCCGCTCAGCATCGTCAGTGATAAAGAGCGGTTTGATGGCGATCTCCGATTCGAAATTACCGTGACCTTCAGGATGGTAACCGATATACATGTTGTACCAAAAACTGTTTTCCACGAATGCGAATCGCCCCATGACCTCAGAGTTGCGAATTGACCAGGGAACGATTAGGATTAAAGCAGTGATGAGTGGAAGAAGCGCTTTCCACTTCTGAATTTTCAGGGAGAGAAACAACCAGCCGGTGATGACAGGCAGAATCAGGACAGCGATCGATCGGGTGAGCGCCGCTGCGCCTATCAGGATGCCCAGACCCAGATATTTCCAGATTGCGTTGGGCTTGGATTTCAATTTCCAGGCAAAATAGAGTGACCAGGCGAAGAGGGGGATGAAAAGGTTCTCAGATGCCAGGGCAACCGGATAGAACAACAAGATTGGATAAAGGCTCATGAGCAGACCGGCAGCAATCAGACCTTTTTTCTTTAATCCGATCGCTTCACCCAGGTTGACTACCAAAAGGGTCAGACTGGCAAACAGGGCGGCCTGGGCAATTCTGACCGGGATGAAGCGGTTGGCTCCGGAATCGAACCTGTAAAAACCGGAAAGGAAGATAGGGTATCCGGGCGGCCGAAATGCGGTACGGATCCCATTCTCGGGGAAAGTCATCTCTTCAAGCGGCATGAATTTCTTAAGGTAAGGCTCAAGAACCTCCACATCCGCTGCACTATACCAGCGATAGCCGTTCCCGCTGCTCAGAGAACGCGCCAACATATCATATTGGTACATATCATCCAATGCGATCGGCATGGATAAAAATGGCAGCACGGCTGCCAGATGAACGAGCAGGGCAAATAGAAAGAGAAGGAACTTTGCTCTCTTGGTCAGTCGGAATGGGTCGTCGTTTTGTAGATGTTGGCCTCTATCTCCCACTTTGTGCATCCTTCCAATTCGGCGCAATATTTACAATCTTGTCCACCATATGTTGGTAAAATCAAAAGGTAATTATACATATGAAATCAACTCCCATGATTAAGAAGAAAGAAGCCGGATGTCCATGAGGGAGAGCTGGGATGATGATGAGGATTAAAACAACAACCCCCTTTGTCAGGGGGAGTGAGGTGATTAATCCTGATTTATGGAGAGCCAACGGAGGGATTCGAACCCTCGACCTGGCGCTTACGAAGCGTCTGCTCTACCAGCTGAGCTACGTTGGCGTGCCCCCGATTATACCAGTAAGATTTATGAACGCGCAAGATTTTTAACGGAGAAAATGACATTGAACATCGCAATGATTTCCTATCACACCTGTCCGCTGGCCGTCCTGGGCGGCAAAAACACCGGCGGGATGAACGTCTACGTCCGTGAGCTGACCCGTTTCCTCGGGCGAATCGGCGTCCATGTGGATGTCTTCACCCGCTCTATGGATGAACATGTCCCCCAGGTCTCCCACGATTTGGGCAACTTCAACCGGGTGGTGCATGTCTCCGCCGGCCCGGAAGTATACATGCAAAAAGACCAGTTGCAGCAATACATCGATCCCTTTGCGGAAGGGATCATGAGCTTTGCCGAGAAAAAGGGCATTCAATACGATCTGATCCACAGCCACTACTGGATGTCCGGTCTGGCGGGGATGATCCTCAAGGAACGCTGGAATGTGCCCATGGTGCAGATGTTCCACACATTGGGGTTGATGAAGCAGCAGATTGGGCGGACGGCTGAAGAACGGGAAGGGCAGGCGCGCGTGGATGGCGAGCTGGCTGTGATGCAGGCATCCGACCGGATCATCGCCGCAACGGAGGCGGAAGTTCTTCAACTGGAACAGCTTTATGGCGTCAGTGGGGATAAAGTTGAGATTGTGCCCCCGGGCGTGGATACCCACCATTTTTACCCGATTCCCAAGGATGAGGCGAAGGAAGCCATTGGCATCTCACCCGAAGACCGGATGGCGCTGTTTGTCGGGCGGATCGAACCGCTCAAAGGGGTGGACACCCTCATCCGGGCAATGGCGTTGGTGAAACAGAACTGTAAGCGCTTTGTCTGTCCGCATTACCTGGTGATCATCGGCGGCGACCCGGAAGGGCATCCCGAGCGGGATGAGAGTGAAATGGGGCGCTTGCAGCTTCTGGCGCGTTCGTTGGGATTGGATGACATTGTGCTCTTCCTTGGGCGGCGCGGGCAGCAGACCTTGCCCTATTACTATTCGGCAGCGGAAGTGGTTGTGATGCCCTCTCATTATGAAAGTTTTGGGATGGTCGCCCTGGAAGCGATGGCCTGCGGAACGCCGGTGATTGCTTCACGGGTGGGCGGCCTGGCGCACCTGGTGAAGGATGGCGAGACGGGGTATTTCGTCCCGGCGCAGGACCCGGAAGCTCTGGCGGATAAATTGCGGCTGCTCTTTGTGGAGTATGATTTGCGGGAAAAGATGGGCCGGCAGGCCGTGGGCTATGCCCAGGAATTTCGCTGGGAGACAATCACAGATCGGATCGCTTCAATCTACCGACAGATGCTGGAAACCAGTAACGAACGCAATTGAATTGATCAGTCTGATTCAGGGGGTTCTTGCTCAGATTCCTTTGGCGAGGGCATCCTGCCCGCGCGCTGGATGATATTGCGGCCGAACCGGTCCCGCAGTTCGTCCACTGCATTGAGCAGCCGGGCCTGTTTCTGGTGGTCATCCCCCCAAAGTTCCAATTGGTGCATGGGCGGTCCCAGGTTGCTGACGCCGACACCAATCAAGCGGACAGGTTTGCCCAATGGCCAATTTTGTTTGAAAAGGGCGAGGGCATTCTCGAAGATTTCCTGATCGAGATTAGTCGCGGAGGCGAGGGTGATCTGGCGGGTGATGGTGGTGAAATCAGCCCAGCGCAGTTTGATCTGCACGGTGGTCCCGGCCAGTGAATCCTTTCGCAGTCGCCGGCCGACCGACTCGGAAAGCGTCCGGAGGGTTTGCTCCAGTTGAGTCGCATCCCGGATATCCTTTACGAAGGTCACTTCGTTGCTCACAGATTTGACTTCGTGTTCCAGTGAAATCGGCCGGTCATCAATACCTCTGGCGCGGTCACGTAATTCCGGTCCGAACCGGCCGAAGACCATCTCAAGTGTTGCAGGGCTGGCTTCCGCCAGGCCGCCAATTGTGGTGATGCCGATGCCATTGAGCCTTTCGGCGGTCTTCGGCCCCACGCCCCAGAGTGACTGCACGGGAAGAGGGGTAAGAAAGGCGGCTTCTTCGCCAGGCGGGATGATGGTGATGGCGTTGGGCGGGGTTGCGCCTTTTTTCTGTCCTTTGCCCCAGTCATTGGCAATTTTGGCAACTAATTTATTCGTCGCGCCGCCGATTGAAATGGGAAGCTGCAATTGCGAATTAACGCGTTCCTGCAGCATATGGGCGACCTGTTCGATGGATTCGGGAAGGGTGGTGACATCCACAAAGGCTTCATCAATCGAGATTTTTTCAATGAAGGGGGTGACTTCGAGCAAGGCCATGACTTGTTTGGAGACTTCGCCATAGCGGCCATGCCGGGAGGAGACCACGATCAGGTCCGGGCAGAGGCGTAAGGCCTGGCCCATGGGCATGGCGGAATGGACGCCGTGCATCCGAGCCGCATAAGAGCAGGAGGCCACAACGCCGCGCTGGTTCGCCTGACCGCCGACGGCGAAGGGTTTGCCTTTCAGCGTCGGGTCGTGATTCTCCTCAACGGCGCAAAAGAAAGCGTCGAGGTCAAGATGCAGGATCTTCCTTGTCATAAGGATGATTATACAATAGCTGGCCTTCGTAAATCTGGCGGATGGTGTCTTCGATGGGCTGATTCTGGACTTCCAGATCGGCGATCCGGTATTCCGCAGAGAGGCGGTTGATCAGCTTGGAGGCAGAAATGGACTTGCGTTCAAAGCTGAAAACCACCTGGTTACCGTCTTTCCTGACCACCTCAGCGTCCTGAAGGCGGACATCGGGATAAAATTCCGCGAACTCGACACTCAGGAATCGTTTGCCCCCAAAATCCGCCAGCAGACCGGCTAATTTGCCATTATAAAGGATTTTCCCGTGATCAATAATCAAAACTCTTTCGCATAGCTTCTGAACGTCGGAAATGTCATGGGTGGTCAGCAGGATGGTTGTGCCTCGTTCCCGGTTGATGTATTGGATGAAATCGCGGATGCGCTGCTTGGCGACCACGTCCAGACCGATCGTGGGTTCGTCGAGGAAGACCAGACTGGGGTTGTGCAGAAAGGCGGCGCAGAGGTCAGCCCGCATGCGTTGACCCAATGAAAGCGAGCGGACCGGGGTATTGAGGAACGGGTCAAGTTCGAGGATTTCCCGGAAATGCTTGAAGTTGGCCTGAAAGATATCCCGGGGGATGTCGTAAATCTGTTGGAGCAGGTCAATCGAATCGGTCAGAGGCAGGTCCCACCATAGAGTGGTCCGCTGGCCAAAAACTACGCCAATCTTTCGGACATAGTCCTTGCGCTGCTTCCAGGGCAGGTAGCCATTGACCTCCAGGAATCCGGAAGTGGGGACCAACAGCCCGGTCAGCATTTTAATCGTGGTGGATTTACCTGCGCCGTTCGGGCCGATATAGCCAATCATTTCACCAGGCGCCACTTCAAAGCTGACCCCATTTACGGCATGGATGAGGTCAAAGCTGCGGTCAAACAGGTTGCGAAACGCGCCCAGATAACCTTTGTGGTTGTGATAAACCTTGAAGTCTTTGGATAGATCATGAACTGAAATAATAGATTTCATTGTTTAACTTCCAGAACTCTGATAATTTCGGATGCCATAATGCCAGAACCGCAGCGCCAGCAGGAACATCACGGTCGCGGTGACCGGCGCTAGGAAAGAGACAAACGCGGGCGCACCCAGCGGGTCCGTTTTACCCAGGATGTAGATAGCCGGGTAATAACTGAGTAGGATGGCCGGGACGACATACGTGAAGAGCATGCGGATGGGACGGGGGAAGATATGCATCGGGTAGGACATGACTTCGTTGCCGCCATAGGAGAAAATATTGAGGATCTCCAGCCGCTCCATGGTCCAGAAGGTGGTGGTTGCGCCGATAACGAAGAGGCTTCCAAAGAAGAAGACCTGGCTGATGACCAGCACAGGTATATAAATGATTTTGAGGGTTGTCCAGTCCACCTGCAGCAAGGTCAGGCTATAAATGAAAATGATCAGCCCTTCGATCATTTTTCCCAGTCGACGCAGGACAAAGCGCGAGCCGAAGATCTGCAGGGTGATATTCACTGGCCGCAGGAGAAGCTGGTCGAACTGCCCTTTACGGATCATCGGCCCAAAAGCGTCATAGTCGAATCCGCTGAAGATCATGTCCATCGTACCAAAACTGAACTCAGCCAGCCCCCAGACGAAAGCCACCTCGCCCAGGCTCCAGCCGCCGATATTATCGAAGCGGGTGAAGGTGAGCGCGAAGGCGACGAAGTAAAAGCCCATGATGATCACGCCGCTGATCACTTCCAGAATGAAGGAGACCGGATATTGCAGTTGCGATCTGATCTGGAGGCGGATCAGGTGGAATAGGAGCTTTATGGATCGCATATCTCAGCCTCCCTGAATCACCAGTTTCCTGACGCCTCGGGAAAGCACGAGCTGGTCAAGAACGATAAAGAAGAGGACCCAGAAGACCTGGATGAGCACAGCCTGCAATAAACCAACCCCCTTGAGCTTATTGATGAAGATCTCGATCGGAAGGTAGAGACTGGCGCCAAAAGGCGTCAGCCGGGCGAAATTGGCCAGCCAATCCGGAAAGAGGTCCAGCGGCATGAAGAAGCCCGAGAAAATCCAGCTCAACCCGAAGGCGAAACGCCCGACCCCGAGCGCGTTGGGTGACCAGAAGGCTGCCAGGTTCACCAGGAACCGCCAGCCGAAGCTGATCAGTTCGGAGAGTACAACGGAAAGCAGGAAAACTGACCATTGAAGGATGGAATCCGGCAGGGTGATCCTGTAAAAAAGCATGAAGATCAGGAAAAGCGGCAGACTGCGGATGAGGAATGAACCCAAGGCTCGGCCCAGGTCGATTCCCAGCCAATAGGTGAAGAAATTCATCGGCTTGAGCAGGTCTGCACCGATTTGGCCTTCGTTGATCGCGTGCATGACATCGTACCAGGAGAAAAAGCTCAAATAACCGATCAGTGCCTGGGTGATCCCGGCGAAGGTGATCGCGCCCTGGATGGAGAGGCCATTGACAACGTTCTTCTCATTAAATAGCGCAATCAGAACAGCCGCGCGGAAAAATGCGAACATCAAATTGGTCGCTAATCCCGAGAGGTTCGCGGCGCGGTAGGTCAGCTGGCGCCTGAATGAGGTGCGAATGGTCGCAAAAAATGCTGTCATCGATCAATTTATCGTTGTAATGAATGTGAACCATTGATTATAACATGGCGGGTCCAGTTGAATTTTCCATTACGGCTGATGGGTGTCTTATGCTAACCGGGAATAAAGGCTATTCTAATTTGGATCAGTACATCCCTAACCGCTCATAATTGATGAATTAAGCCCAATTTTATTTGAGAACACCCAAAGGAATTTTTTATTGGATTTATAAAAAATCCAATCAATTTCTAAAAAATAATCCAAGTTATAATACATACAATTTCACATCCTGACCAGGCTTACCATCGCATCCATTCATCAAACTACACGTCAAAGTTGAGGGAAAATTGAAGAACGAAAAAGCCATCATCGTCGTATTGATTTCAGTCCTTTTACTTGGAATACTATTCACATCCTATACGCCGGCTGAGGCTGATCCGGGAGATATGACCCTGATTTCGGTTTCAACCGGGGGAACGCAAGGGAATTACCTAAATGACATACCGGCGATCTCGTTGGATGGGAAATTTGTCTCGTTCCGGTCGTTATCCGACAATCTGGTGCCCAATGACACCAATTGGTCGACTGATATTTACCTTCGTGATACGGAAACAGGGGTGACCACGCGGGTATCCGTAGCCTCTAACGGCTCCCAGGCTAATGGGGACTCATTTAATTCCGCCCTTTCAGGTGACGGAAGATTCGTAGCGTTTGATTCGTATGCCAGCAACCTGGTGGCTGGAGATACGAATGGCACCTGGGATATCTTTGTCCATGACACGGTATCCGGTGATACGAAGCGGGTTTCGGTCGCCACGAATGGCTCTCAGAGTAATAATTCATCCACAATGCCTTCCATCTCTGCCGATGGGCGTTATGTGGCCTTTGAATCAGGTGCGTCCAACCTTGTTGCAGGTGATACGAACGGATCTGACGATATCTTTGTTCATGACATGGAAACAGGAGAGACCAGGCGAATTTCAGTAGCATCCAATGGCGAAGAGGCGAACAGCAGCTCATTTACCTATAAAGCAATCTCTGCGGATGGGAGGTATACCGTCTTTCAATCCTGGGCAAATAATCTGGTGTCTGGGGATACCAATGACCATGTGGATATTTTTGTCCACGATTGGGAAACAGGTGAAACCAGGCTGGCTTCAGTGGCATCCGATGGCACTCAGGGAAACGAAAATGCAAATCTGCCGTCAATTTCAGGAAATGGACGGTATGTAGCTTTTCTTTCTTATGCCAATAACCTGGTGGATGGCGATACGAATGGGCACGGCGACATTTTTGTTCACGATATGCAAACTGGGAAGACAACCAGAGTATCGGTTGCCACCGATGGCACTGAGGGCGACTACTACTCCGATCAAGCTGTAATTTCAGCGAATGGACGCTTTGTTACCTTTCAATCGAAAGCCAGCAATTTAGTGGATGAGCCGGTCGGGTATATCGATGTTTACGTCCACGATCTGATGACCGGAGAGACCCGATTGGTTTCCAAGACCATTGGCGATCATCGGGGTGATGAAAATTCCAATTTCCCGGTTATCTCAGGGGATGGTCGTTTTATCGCATTTCATGCGATTACCGACAACCTTGTGGTAGGAGATACGAATGGGGGTGATGATATATTTCTTTATGAAACCTCCTGGGAGCCTATCTGGGTGCTAATGTATTACATCTCCGGAGATCTGGATGACCAAGTGGGGGCATCCTACGACTCGATTATGAACCGGATTGAAATGGGGGCCGGGAATCAGAACGTTAAAATCATCGTCGCCTGGGATCAATTTGGTTTTGGCAACTCAGCATATTACGAAATTCAATCCGATGATGATCTACGTATGCTGGCTGATTATCAGGAAGGTGTCAACAAATGGGATCTGGACGAGTTGAATATGGGCAGCAGTTCAACGTTGTCGGATTTCCTGGCATGGGGGATGGAAAACTATCCTGCCGAACACTATGCTTTGATTATGGACGATCACGGCACCGGCTTGGGTGGCAGTATGCTGGATGAGACTTCGGCTGACGACCGATTGACCTTGGTGGAAACCAAAGAGGCTCTGGCAACAGTTATATCCTCCTATCAAAAACTGGACGTCCTGGTCATGAACGCCTGTCTGATGGGGCTTATTGAAGATGGATATCAATTCAAGGATATGGCGGATTACTATGTGGCCAGTGAGGATATCCAATGGATCTTCTCAAAGGGGTATACCGATACGCTGGAGCAGATCACCAGTTCGTCCAGCGCCCTGGAGGTTGCCAAAGCCTTCATGGATGGGTATGCCGATGAAATGGTCGCGGGTGGACGGTATTACACTATGTCCGTTGCCGATCTGAGTCAGGCAGTTGCTCTAAAAGCGGCGATTGAGAACCTTGCCGGCGAATTGGATTTCAATATCCCGGTCCATGCCTACACCTTATGGGATATCCGGCAAAATCAGGTTCAAATATTTCCAAGTCATGGCGATCATACGGAATATTACATTGATCTTTATCATTTCGCACAACTGGTAAACGTCAATTTTACCGATCAGGCGATTAAGGACGCGGCCCAAAACCTGCTGGCGATAATCAATGATTATGTGGTTTACGATCGCAGTTCATTCGCAAATGCCCACGGTGTGTCCATTTTCTTCCCGGACATCAAGAGCAGTTATTACACGGGTTACAACAATGATTTTGCCGATGGAACGGATTGGACAACAGAAAGGACTTCGACAACGAGTGAAAGTCGAAGCACCGCCACTGTGACCTGGGGCAACCTATTGGTGCACCTATTCCTGGAGGTCGACCCGGAAGGCGCTGACGACCCTAATCCGCCTGAGCCGATGCCGAAAGCAACTGCCGATTACCTCCATTATTTTCCAATCATCCTCGCGGCGGATTAGGTGTTGGGCATAAATTCCGGCGGCAGCTCACAGGGAAAATTCCTTTGGCGTAAATCAGTTGGATTTTATCAACGAGAACAACACCCGGTTTTTTGAAACAAAAAAGCGGCTCCACCAAGTAAGTGGTGGAGCCGCTACGATTTACTGAATTGTATATCGCCTAAACATCCAGGTTGCGGACTTCTTTCGCATGGGTCTGGATGAAGCGGCGGCGGGGTGGTACTTTAGCGCCCATCAGCATGTCAAAGGTGCGGTCTGCTTCGGCGCCATCTTCCACATTCACCCGCAGGAAAGTGCGGTTATCGGGGTTCATGGTGGTTTCCCATAGCTGTTCGGGGTTCATTTCACCCAAACCCTTATAGCGCTGGAGGCCATATTTGCCGCCATTGGCCGTGATCTCTTTTGTCAGTTTCTCCATTTCAGCTTCGGTATAGACATAAGTCTTTTCTTTACCGGAGGAGATCAGGTAAAGCGGTGGCTGGGCGATGAACAGGTGGCCGCTTTCGATCAGGGGTGCCATATACCTGAAGAAGAAGGTCAGCAGCAGGGTGCGGATGTGAGCGCCGTCAACGTCAGCATCCGTCATGATGACGATATTGTGATAGCGCAATCCTTCCAGTGAGAAGGAATCGCCAATTCCGGTGCCCAGGGCGGAGATCAGGGCTTTGACTTCGTTGTTATTGAGGATCTTATCCAACCGGGCGCGCTCGGTGTTGAGGATCTTACCGCGGAGGGGGAGGATCGCCTGGAAGTGACGGTCACGGCCTTGTTTGGCGGAGCCGCCAGCCGATTCACCCTCGACGATGTAAAGTTCGGTCCGTTCCGGGTTGCGTTCCGAGCAGTCGGCCAGCTTGCCGGGAAGAGTCAGGCTTTCCAGCGCGGATTTCCGGATGACCAGATCACGCGCCTTGCGGGCAGCATCACGCGCCCGTGCGGAGGTCAGACATTTTTGAATGATCTTCTTGGCGGTGGAGGGATTCTGCTCGAGGAAATTACTGAAGCCATCTGCCACAACCTGCTGGACGTAAGTCTGGACTTCCGGGTTCATCAATTTGACTTTGGTTTGGCTTTCAAATTGCGGGTCGGGGTGTTTGATGCTGACGATGGCCGTCAGACCTTCCCGAATATCTTCACCGGAGAAGTTGGAATCGGCGTCCTTCAGGAGGCTGTTCTTGCGAGCGAAATCATTGATGGAGCGGGTCAGCGCCATGCGCATACCAGTCAGGTGGGTGCCGCCATCTATGGTATTGATGGTGTTGGCGAAAGCATAAACTGATTCGGAGTAGGCATCCGAGAACTGAACGGCTACTTCGATCCCTACAGCTTCAACTTCCTTTTCCAGGAAGACCACATTATGCAGCGGGTCGCGGTTCTGGTTGAGGTACCGCACAAAGGATGAGATCCCGCCTTCAAAATGGAAGGTGATCTCTTTATCTGTGCGAATATCCTCGAGATGGATGGTTACACCGCGGGTGACGAACGCCATCTCGCGGAAACGCTGTGACAGGATATCAAATTTATAGGTGAAATCGCCCTTGAAAAGGGTCGTATCATAACGGAAGGTTGTAATGGTCCCAGTTTCGTTTTTGGGCGCTTTACCAATTTCTTTCACCGCAGCTTGAGGAATACCTTTTTCATAGCGCTGGAAATATTCCTTGCCATCCCGGTGGACACGAACCTCACACCATTCCGAGAGGGCATTAACTGCGGAGACGCCGACGCCATGTAAACCGCCGGAGACTTTGTAGCTGCTGCCGCCAAACTTGCCGCCGGCATGCAGGGTGGTCATGACGACTTCCAGAGCGGAGATTTTCTTCTCAGGATGGAGGTCCACAGGGATGCCGCGGCCGTTATCCATGACTGTGACGCTATCATCTTCGTTGATGATGACATCAATTCTGTTACATGAACCGGCCAGCGCCTCATCGATGGAGTTATCAACAACCTCATAGATCAGGTGGTGCAGCGCTTTGACATCCGTGCCGCCAACGTACATACCGGGACGTCGGCGAACCGCTTCCAAACCTTCGAGGACTTGAATATCATTTGCGTTGTACGAATTTGGTTGATTTGCCAAGAGACTTTCTCCATTCGTTAAATTGCTTTATTTCATTGATTGGACAACTTTAAATTTTTATTGACTATCGTCTGGGTAAATTTCGTCGCATCGACAAAATAGTAAAACGAGGCTGCAATGACGGCCGAGACGATGAAGGCATGACCCAGAATGCCAACCAGCAGGAACCAGCTATCGGATGCGGGGGCTTTCCAGAGGATATTGAAGCCCCTAATCAGAATATAGCATGCCAGCAGGAACCAGGAGGTCTGTCCCATTGAAACCTTCACGACGCTGATACTGGTCATCATCGCGGAGATCAGGTTTTGTCTATAGAGGTAAATGCTGTGGGGAGTGAAAACGAGGGGCATGATGACCCACAGCAGAAGAATAGCAATAATAAAAATGACAAAATCGCTGATCGCCGGGCTGAGGACTGTTACAAGTGAAATGATCAGCAGGATTGGAATGCTCAGGATGAACAGCACGATGATTAGCAGGATCGGCATCATGACGATCTGCAGGAATGACCAAAGGAAGGATTTTACAGTTGGTTTCTTGGGCGCCGGCAACACTTCGGTGGATATGTTTTGGAAATAGAGATTTCCCAGGGAATAACCGATGGCCACGAAAGTTAACCAAATAGCCAGGATCTGGAGATTGGAAGTCAGTTCAAAAACTGTGGATTGCCCCAAAGGATTGACAAAGGCGACTGCACCGGACATCAGGCTCGGCACGCCGATCGGCAGGGTGCTGAGCGTGATTGCCAGGTTGAACTGGCTGAGGACATCCTGCCAGAAAACCTGGAATGCCAAAATGACCTCTGAATAATCGGGACTGTTCAGACCGGGAAGGTTCGAGAAGCCCTGGATGAGAGGTTTAAAGTATTCGTCAATCCGCCATCCTGGGCCAAACCACAGGAAGAGATCCAATAAAACCGGCAAAAGGATCAGATAGGGTTTGTTGGCAATAATATTGAAGCCGGATAATAATGCCTGAATGACGCTTGGTTTTTCGATCTTAATATCAGAACTTGTGTTCATACAACCATCAATTTTACCACATTCAGCCCCTTAAGTGTATCAAAACCACGGGAAATTTACGCATTATACCGTTCGTCGCTTCATTTAATTAAACGGAATCAGAATCGCAGGCGATCTGACTGTAATATTATCCTATCGATGATGCTCATGGTAAAATGACGCTATGCAAATCCGAGAGTCATTGCCTAATATCAACCGTTTGTCGATTGTCACTGCGACGATCATGCTGGCTTTCGCGTTGACCCTGGTGGTGTCATTCCCCGCGCCGGTGATCTCACTTAACCTTTTAGGGATCGTACTGGAATTCTCTCTGAATTATGGGTCATTGACCATTCTGCTGACCAGTTTGCTGGCCGCGGCGGGTATGGAATGGCTGCTGCAATCGCACCCTGCCAATTTCGATCAGGAAAACCGTTTGGCGAATGTCCGGCATTGGATTGTACCTATCCTGACCACTTTTGTGATTGGCGTCACCCTGGAGAACACCCGGGGTGAAGTGTTCTGGTGGGTGGCTTTTATTCTAGGCAGCCTGCTTCTATTGGCGGTCTTCATCGCCGAATACAACGTCGTCGAGGTGGGGAGCGTCCGGCATCCCATCGCAGCGATGGAACTGACCGGTCTTTCTTTCACCCTTTATCTATTAATGATCATCGCGATTTATTCCGCCGACCTCCGGTTGTATGTCCGGCTGCCGTTGATCGCAATTGGCGCTTTGATGGTGATCAGTCGGGCCATCTTTTTACGCCTGGGAGACTGGCACGTATTGTGGTCGTTGGTATGCAGTCTGGTGGTGACGGAAATCGCCGTAGGTTTTCATTACCTGCCAATCGCGCCAATGCAAATTGGTTTGGTGATTGTCGGAGTGGCGTACGCATTAACGGGTGTTGTCTCAGGGATAAAAGAATCCCGACGCGGCTGGGCTTTTTGGGCGGAACCGGTCGGGATGTTAGGTGTCCTGATTTTGATTGGTCTAATTCTGCTTTAGTCCTCTTCGCCCGGGATTTCCTCTTTTTCAACCGATTGGTGGTAGAGCGCCCGCAAGTTGCGTTTATGCAGCTCACTGGCCAAACCACCCAGCAGCACCCGGCTCTTCCCACAGGTTTCAATCCCGATACTATCCAAAACCTCAAGGGGGTTCTTGCGCCGCATGGCCGTGCGAACAGCTTTGCTAATTGCCCGCAGGTAGGTGATGTTTTCTTTGGACTTTTCTTCAATTTCACCGCGGAGGATGATATCGCCATGACCCTGGATGATGTTTTCAAGGCCCATACCGGCAAATAGCTTGGTCGTCTCGATATATTGTTCCAGATCGCCTTCAACAATGAAAGGCACAGGCATGAAGGCATCACCTGAGAAGAGGATGCGGTCTTCTTCGATGAGCGCACTGATCCCATCGCTGGAGTGACCCGGGGTGGGGAAGAGCTTGAGGTGCTTCTTCCCGATTTTCATGTTGAATGACCCCTCCCGAAAGGTGATGGTTGGGGGGATGATTTTCAACTGCCTGTAAAGAGGGTTGTCCTGACTGGCAACTTCCAATGCGGCAGGAGCGCGATCCAACAACTTCTGCCGGCAGATTTCATGCCCGATAATGGTGGCTTTGGGGAAAAAGTAATTTCCCCAGCAGTGATCAGCATGGTGATGGGTGTTGATAACATAGCGGACGGGAAGGTTGAGCTTTTGCTCGATGAACTCCCGAATTTCCAGCGTTTCCTGGGGCATAAGCGTGTCGATCACGACAGCCCATTGAGGACCTGCGATGGCACCAGCCGAGACCTGAGCGTAGGTATCGCTTTGGAACCAAAAAACGTTTTCTGATACGCGTTCGCGTTGCATAGACCATCCTAAAAGACAGAAATTAATTCCAGCCAAGAATAGCACAAATTAAATTAAAAGTCAAAATTTAAGGTTTTTACGGGGTGTTATTTAATTCGGGATTTAATCAGAATAAAGCTGACAACAATCAGCAGGATGGCTCCGCTGAGCGCTCCCAGGCCCAGGAAAGGCCATTGAATTTGGTCGCCGGGTTGAGATCCCTGACTTCCATCGGAGGAACCCTGATCATCAGACCCAGGCGTGTTATTGTCAGTGCCCTGGTTATCCCCGGTTTCGCCCGGAGCAGGCGTTGCCGTACTGACCTGGTAGCCGCTTTCTGGATTGGTTGGATAGTCGGTACCGCCGGGAGCAATTTGGGTGTCCACTGGGTAACCTTCTGCAGGATAGCCTGAGGACCCGCTGTCCGTGGCGGAGTAAGTGGGTTTGTTGGTGGCACTGGTCCGACTGGGCGTTGGGGTGGGGCCATAGGTGCGCACCTGGGTTGGTCCGCCAAGGGGGGTGGCCGTCGCCCGCCGGTAATAGGAGGTCGGAGATCGGTAATAGTATGGCGTTGAAGTCCGTGTCGGGTAAGGTGTCCTGGTTAAGGTCGGCGTGCGGGTGAGGGTGGCAGTGGGCGTGGCGGTGGAGGTCTGAACGCTGACCGGGCCAAAGTAGGCAATGGACTTTCCCTGCAAATTGACCACTTCCAATTTGTAGTAATAGGTCTTTGTATACTGGATGGTTTCGTCGGTGAAGTAATAGATCCCCCCGATATGCGAATCACCGATTGAATCGATCAAGGAGGTGATCCGGGAGTAGGTTCCGTTCGCTGTGTCGCTGCGCAGGACATGGAAACCGGCGATATTGGTCTCAGAGGTGGTTGTCCAGCGGATTTTGTTGTCCGCGCCGTCAAAGGTGACGGTGAATTGAGAAAGATTAACTTCACCCTCGTTTGGCAAGCCGACGACGAAAGGCGTGAAATTGAGGTCGCTGATCAGGTTGGGACGATTACTCGTGGTGGTGTCGATTTCGACCTGGATTTCATTCAAGGTGCTGTTGCAGGTCATGCTCTGACCTGTCGCCGTCCCCGCGCCGGAACCGTCCGGCGATTGCCCGGTGGTGTCCCAATATTCAGTGACGTTATTGGCCGGGTCATACCACCAGAGAGGATAGTTTACCGGGTTGCTTGAACCACAATAAGCGGACGTTTCGATCTGAGTCTCGCAGGTGGAAGTGAGGTCATATTTGAGGTACAGGTTGAGGATATACGGTGAGTAACCATCCAACAGGAATACATCATAATAATTCGAACAGGGTGAGATCGAATCACCCAGGGTGTCATAGAAGGGGATGTTATCAATGGATCCCTGTCCATGATTGACGATCACCAGGCCGAAATTTGAGGCGCCATCGTTTTGATAGGCGATTTCGCCATTAAAAGCGTACTGCTTGTTGCCGGTCACGGTGACCTGCACTGCGCTGACGCCGGGGGTGCCGGCGCTGGTGGCGATGGCCGCGCCTAACTGTTTGCCATTGGAGACGGAACAGTCTAGGGCGTTTGCGGATGCCGATTCGCCATCACCCCAGAAGTTGTGATCCGCGCTCCCTGAATTGCTGCAAATCACCTGGTAATTGCTGGCATTCCCAATGATGTTGTTAGCGAAAATGGCGACTTCGCCATTCGTGCCTTCCTTATATACGGCATAGCTGCTGTTGCCTTCGATGGCGTTGAAGGCAATCCTGGGGCTGGCGTTGCTATCCCGAACACGGACACCGATATAACCATTGATCAGTGTGTTATGTTCCACAGCGACGTTATTCGAGCTGTTAATTTCGATCAAGGTTTTGCGGGAACTTCCGCAGGTGCCGTCAATGGTCAGGTTGCGGATGGCCGCGCCGGCGGTGATGGAAAGTATTGGCTCTGTACAGCTCGTACCGCTGGAACTGATCATTGCATCATCAACACCAGTGATTTCCACCACTTTATCTATCAGAACGGCCTCGTTTCTTACCGCGAAATCGCCCAGAATTTGGATGGTGTCGCCCGCCGAAGCAGCGTTGACTGCATCCCGCAGCCCCGTGCCCAGACCGGTGTCCCGGTCATCGCCTGAGTTGACGTAGCAAGGGGAATGGATGCCGCAAACGGCGGCTGTGTTGCCAACATACACCGAATTGGTGTGGGCCGCAACCGTAAATGTGGATGAGGGGTAATTAAGAGTGTTACCCCACGCCCCTGAACCATTGGTCTCAAAGACCAGAACGCGGATATCGCCTGCAGTTGTTGCAGAGGAATCGATATTTAAGGCGAAATCCAACGAGTCGCTGGATACACTTGTGGATAAGTTTGCGTAACCCCCTGTGATCCATTCATAACCGGGTGGGATATTGGCGGAACATTGCCCGCTGGTCTCGCCGGTTTGATAGGCGGAACCTGAGACTGTTCCAGTTGCAGAAATCCAACCGGTACTGTAATCCGCCCAACCACCCGCAGGCGCATAAACGCAAACCTGCGTGTTGGGTGAAAAGGATTCTGGTGAAAGGGGGAAACTGACGGAGAAGTTTAACCGCTGACCGGCCGCACAGCCGCCAGAGGGGCAGGTGCTGGGAGAAAGAAGGGTAATGCCTTCAGCTCGATCGGCGTTTGAAAAAGCAGAAATGACAAACACCGCCGAAAGGAAGACTGCCAGAAGGGAACCGATCCAAAAATGTTTTCGCATAGTAGGTATTTGGGTTGAAGCTTGAAACCATTATACCATCCCGGCTACAATTATTGAGTTGAAAATATTAACCGCCGGATGGTACTGGAGAGTGTTTGTCCGTGAGAGCATTTCTGAAACCGATTAAGGTCTACCAATTGGTTGGCCTGTTACTGACCTATGTGATGGGCGCGGGGTTGGCCCGCTATGTGGAAACCATGCGGTCCTGGTCCGCTTTTTGGACCGGTGCGGCTTTTCTTATCAGTGTGTTTCTGAGCTTTGAGTACATGCAGGCTTTACAGCGGATCAATGAAAGGAAGGATCAACCGGATGGAATTTCGCCGACGGAGCTGAAGCAGCTTCGGATAGGCATGGGTGTGATCGCTGCCACCCTGATGACGGCGGCTTTCACTATATTGGTTGGGTGGATGGTTGCAGGTCTGCTCTGGCAAGGGCTGATCCTTTTACTGGTTGTGGTTTTTGCCGTGGGGGGTGTCCTTATTCTGAAAGGAACATCTGCGGGATTGCAGCCGTTCTTGCCTCTCTTGGAGTCCATTCTGGTGGTCATCTTTCCCCCGGCCTTTGGCTTTTTCCTGCAAACTCAACAGTTGCACCGTTTCCTGACGATGACCGTGATGGGTTTTCTCCCGCTCTATCTGGCCTTTATCCTTCTGCAACAGTTGATCCGGTTTGGCGATGACCAGCAAAAGGAGAATCCAACTGCGGTGACGACAATGGGCTGGGAGGCGGCGATGGTGCTCCATAACACCCTGATCCTCTTTGGTTATCTGCTGCTGGCTCTGGCTGCCCTATTGGGCTTGCCCTGGTTTTTGGTTTGGCCGGTATTCCTGACCATACCGCTGGGACTTTTGGAAATTTGGCTAATGGAGAGGGTACGGCAGGGGCGAAAACCACTCTGGCGGATCATGCAATTTGCGTTGGGCGCGGCTTGCGTCTTACCCGCTTATTTACTCACGCTGGCTTTTTGGACACATTGAACAAGTCATTGAAATTCGTGGTGGCAGATTCTATACTTAAAATAAAAAAGGAGATATATCATGCCAGTTGCTGAAGGAACCAAAGCACCGGAATTTGAATTGAAAGATAACGAAGGTAGAGTCCATAAACTTTCGGATTATCTCGGTAAGACCGTTGTGGTTTACTTTTACCCGAAGGATGATACGACCGGCTGCACGACGGAAGCCTGCTCGTTCAGGGATTCCTACGCTGAATTCAAAAAGGCCGGCGTACCGGTCATTGGGATCAGCCCCGATTCGGAATCTTCCCACTCAAAGTTCATTGATAAATATGAGCTGCCTTTCACTTTGCTTTCAGATCCAGATCACAAGACCTGTGAGGCTTACGGAGTCTGGGGTTTGAAAAAATTCATGGGGCGGGAATATGATGGCGTCTTCAGGACGACATTCGTGATTGGCCCGGATGGGACGATCGTCAAAGTCTTTGAAAAAGTCAAACCGACCGATCACAGCCTGGAAGTGCTGGCTGCGGTCAAATAAAAAAGTTTTAAACAAGAGAAGCTGTCCATTTGGACAGCTTCTTTATATTTAAGACAAGATTATGGCTACATCACCCTCAGGATGACATTGCCCTCCGACCAGAGATCTTCCAGTCGATAAAAATCGCGCTGCTTTGGCGAAAACAGATGAACGACGACGTCGCCATAGTCCAGAAGAACCCAGCCGGCATCCGGTTGGCCTTCGGGAATGGCCGTCTTATGGAATTTGGTTTTAACATCCCGGGCAACGGCATTTGCCAGACTTTGCAGCATCCGGTTGCTGGTGCCATTGACCAGAACGAAATAATCCGTGAACGAAGCAACATCCTTGATATCCAATACCACGATGTCTTCGCCTTTTTTCTCTTCAAGAAAATTTGCAATATCTCTTGCTAATGTGATTGCTTCCAGGTTTCACCTCTCACTATTCAAGGGTTAATTTCACTTGATTATACTTCACTCAGGGGTGAGGTAAAGCGGGTGGTATAAATTGGCCCCTGGGGTGTTAATTGACTTTCAATCAGATGAATATGTTCCACAATAAAACTGCCCAAAGAACCCACTTTAAAACCTGCCAGGGTCTCGCCAATTTGGTGGGCGTCTTCCCGGCTGGTGCGCTCGCGAATCCGGGCCAGGGTGAGGTGGGGATGGAAGGGCCGGTTTTCTTTGTCGATGCCGATATTTTCCAGAGATTGTTCAAGTTGGGCATGGAGTGATTTCACCG
>CAYUSC010000006.1:35108-42854 GCA_964447265.1 uncultured Candidatus Brevefilum sp. | reverse complement strand
TAGACCAGTTTCTTGAGGGCGGCCAGAGCATTCCCCACGTTCGGAATGCCAACCAGGGCGCCGCTGGTCATATCGTAAATTGCCCCACCCTGATTGAGATGCTTGCCGCGTTCCAGGCAGTCATTCACCAGGAGTGAACAGTAGGCGTTCGGAGTCATTGTTTCCAGAGACCAGTCATTGATGTTATCGGCGGTGACATGGACCTTGGTGTAATACTGAATTTGCTGGTTCCAGGCAGCCAGAAGATCTTCAAAGGTCTTCATCTGGGTGATATCACCGGCGGCCGGCAGCGGGCAGAGTCCTGTTTCGGGATCCCTTCCGCCATTGAGGGTCAATTCCAGCACCTTCAACATATTGACTTTGCTCTTACCATTGGCCCGGTAACCCCATTTACCCGGTATTTGCACTTCCAGACAGCCCATTGTCGAATAATCTAAGGCGTCTTCGTGCGACACGCCCCGGGCTTCCAATGAGGGCACAATGATCTCATCATTGACAAAAGCGGGCATGCCAAAGCCCAGCCGGACCACCCGAAGGGCTTCCTGCAGGAAATCTTCATTAAAATTCGGGTGCAGCCGGATGTAGAAATTAGGTTCCGAAAGGCGGACTTCGGCTAGCGCCGAGAGGCATAACCAGCTCAACGGGTTGATGGCATCCTCGCCATCCCCCAGTTGGCCGCCGACCACCAGGTTTTGGTACATCGGATAGCCGGACTGGGTGCGGGAGTGCTTCTCAGGACGGATTTTGATGATGGTGAACAGCTTCAAATAAAAATGTTCCAGCAATTCAAGGGCGTCATCTTCGCTGAGCAGCCCATTTTCAAGGTCATTTTTATAATAAGGATAGAGATATTGATCGAAGCGGCCCAATGAAACCGAGTGGCCGTTGCTCTCGATCTGCTCAATCAGGTGGAGCAGCCAGACCGTGATCAGCGCCTGGCGGAAATTCTGGGCTGGTTTGGCGGGAACAACACGCAGATCGGAGGCAATTTGGACCAGTTCCTGGCGGCGTTTACCGTCGCTGACTTCCTTTGCCTGCCGTTCAGCCTCACCTGCCAGCCGTTCGGCATAATTGATCACACCGCTGCAGACAATTTCCACAGCCTCGTAGAAATCGCGTTTATCCAAGGATTCAGGCTCATATAAAGGAAGGGCTGCCTTGAGCTCTGAGGCGCGCTTCCACAAGCCATCAAACCCATTCTTCAGCGCCATCCGGTGATCAACAATAATGTGGCCTTCGCCGGAAGTCGCCTGCCCGGTCCAACTGGTGACGCCAATTTTGCTGGCTTCTTTGACGAAATCAGGCTGGCGGGTCTCGATCCGATCCAACAGGGATTCCCCATCCCACCAGGGTAACAACTCGCGCAGTTCTTCGCGCGTTTCGGAGGAAATTGTGAACTTATCGTATCGTCGGTCCTCAAAGCGATCCAATTCGTCATAAACCCATTTCCAGGAATATTCCGGAAATACGGATGCCCACCTCGGATGTGAGGCGCCGATACCTGGAATGAGGTCATTTTCACCCAAAAAGAGCGTTTTATTTTCCAGATAGGACTTCAGGGCCTTGGCGCGTTTGATTATGGGCGGATATTGCTTGAAATCCTGATAGGCCTGGGTGTAATAGCGCACTCGCTCCGAACAGATACCCGGGGGATTGCTGATCAGGGAGTCTTTGATCTTTCTTATCCGTGCCTGTTTTTCACTCGACAATTGGGTCAACATAATATCTCTCCGAATTCATATCACTAAATCTGACCAGGATTGTTGAAAACCATCGCGCCTGCACCAATAACACCTGCTTCATCACCTAACTGCCATGGTTTCAATTCAAAACTGTCCAAAAGCTGCGGTTGAATGCTTTCGCGCAGCCCCTTCATTGCCGGCTCGAATGCCCGGTCGCCCATCCTGGTCAACCCGCCGCCATAGACAATCAGTTCCGGGTTCACAATTTGAGCAATAATGGATAATCCTACACCAAAATAATACCCTGAAGTATCGATAATTTCATTCGCAATCCGGTCCCCTTTTTGGGCGGCTTCCAGGATTAAGCTGCCGTGGATGCGTTTGTGATCGGGGGTGGCATGTTGAGCCAGGAGCGTCTCTTCCCCGGCGTCGATATGGTCATAGGCCATCCGCGAGATCCCCACCCCGCTGGCATAAGCCATCAGGCAGCCATTTTTACCGCAGGTACAGGGCGGCCCGCCAACATCCACTACAATATGCGCGATTTCACCGGCCGTTCCGGTGGCGCCTGTATAAAGTTTACCGTCAATGATAATGCCCAGGCCAAAGCCTGTGCTGTAGGTCGCATAGCACATGTTCCGGCTGCCGCGGCCAGCGCCATAATGATATTCACCCAAAGCGCATAGATTGGTGTCATTTTCCAGGATCACAGGCATGCCAATCCGGCTGGCGACCGTATCCCGCAAGGGTATCTTATGCCAGGCCGGCAGGTTTGAACTGATCAGGACCAGGCCGGCAGGACCGTTCACCGTGCCTGCAAAACCGATGCAGACGCCCTCAATCTCCTCCGGATCGATCCCGCAGTCGCCAATTAAAGCGAAATAGGCTTTCTCAATGGCGTCAATCACATATTGAGGTTCTTTTTCAGAATGGGCACGGGTTTTAAAGCACGACGTGACCTCCCCATCCCGATTAATAATACCTGCAGCTATTTTGGTGCCCCCCACATCAATACCTACAGCGTACTCCTTCATAAAATCCTCTACTTGCCCTAATTATGCTTGATCACATCATCAACAGCCCGTCTGAACGCATCGGCGTTCTTCGCCAGGTCGCTTTGAGGTTTAAAGATGCTGGATGTCCCACAAATAAAATGATTACATCCAGCATCGATGAACTCAGCTAATCTACCCTCAGAAACCGATCCGTCAGCTGCAATTTCCAGCTCCAGGCCAAGATCATTAGCCACATCACGGATCTTTCTCATGTTTACCATGCCGTTCGGGTTGAACGGCTGACCTGCGTAAGCCGGCCCCACCAGGTTAACCACCACCTGTGAGACCATTTCGAGGGCTTTGCCAATATCCTCGGGGACCTGGGAGGTGGGTAAAATGCCCAATCCGGCCTCAAATCCCATATCCCTGACCCGCTGGATGGCTTCCAGGTAATCCTCGCCCTGCGTTTCCAGTTGTACGACGACGATATCCGCCCCACCCTGCTTCAGTTCTTCCAGATACTTCGAAGGATAGTGACAATATAGATGGACATCGAACCGTTTCGTTGATAAGGGCCTGAGCGCCTTGATCAACGCGGGGCTGAGGACGAATGTCGGGGCGAACACCCCATCACAAAGGTCAAAGTGATAGGTGTCCACCACGGATCGTTCCAGTTGTTCAAAATCCTGGCTTATGCAAAGTGGATTTGCACAAGCCATGGATGCCGCTATGCGATAAGTCATATCAATCAATATGTGTCTACGCGAAAGACGCTAAATTTCTTTCGCTAACCATTTCAGGATATTGGTAAAAAGAATCTCATAGCCTTCCCAGGCCAGAAATTCCTTGGTGCCCCAATGCGGGGCGAGATCGGAGGCAAAGGCAAACGACCGGCCCTGTCCATAATCCCAGGCAGCCATGAAGGTATCACCATCAATCTTAGCGATCTCATCGGCTTCCGGCTTGGCCATGATCTTGTTATAGCCGAGGAATTCAGGCCAGGCGCTGTTATCAATACCTTGCAGCACGGGATGATCCGCTTTTGTGACCACCGGTGTGACGCCTTCGGGATGTTCCATCCGGTCGTCCCAATTGCACATATCCACCGGGAGGACGTCTGCGATAGGCGTCATGGCGTAACGGGCTTTATTTTCCAACCCGGCAAAGCTCAGATAACCGCCGCACATCAGCAAACCGCCGCCAGCTTTAACGTAATCCTGAATGGCCAACAACCGGTTGCCCTTCCGCACGCCCTTGAACTGCATTTCAGGGTCGAGGAGAAGCGTGTTGCTGCCGCAGTCGCTGATGATCACCGCGTCATATTGAGTCAATTCCTCAGCTTTTTGCGGGAATTTCGTCTGAGCAAGATGGTTCGGGTAATAATCCAACTCGACGCCGGTGTCCTTAAGGACTTCAAAGAACCGATCGGCGAAAAAATCCTCATAGCGATTCAATACTGCTGTGTCAAAGCCCTTCATATGGGTTTCAGCAACAATCCACGACTCGCCTGCCATTACAACCTTCATGATGTTCCTTTCCTGTTTAGTGCCTAAACAAATATCTGCGAAGCTATTTCTTTTGCCTCATGATGAATGTATCCAATGACACGGCTGCGATAATAAGGGCACCCATAACTACCTGCTGATAGAACGAGTCAATCCGCATCATGTTCAAACCGTTGTTGATCAAACCAATAACCAGACCACCAATAACCACATTCCAGACCCGGCCTTTACCGCCGAAGAAGCTGGTCCCGCCGATGATGGCCGCCGCGATGGCGAAGGTCTCATAACCGGAAGCGGCCAGAGGTTCCGCCGCGCCGGTTTTAGCGGTAATAACCATGCCGGCGATACCGGCGCAGATGCCGGAGATGATGAAAACGATCAGGGTATAGAACTTAATGTTAATCCCGGAGAACCAGGCAGCTTCCTTGTTTCCACCGAAGGCATAGATGTTCCGGCCCAGTTTCGTCCGGGTGGTCACGAACCACAGGACAAGCGCCAAGAGCAAGGCGATAATAATGGCCATTGGAATCTGGCCAAATAGCCTGTAGTTGATGATCGCCTTGAACTCCGCAGGAAATCCGGAGACCGCTCTCGCGTCTGAGATGATCATGATCAGGCCGCGGAAGATCCAGTTGGTGCCCAGGGTAATAATGAAGGGATGTACGCCGGTGAAGTTCACCAGAAGACCGTTGATGGCGCCCAACACCGCCCCACCAACGATACAACCCAGGAAGACGGCCAACATCACGGGCACGCCGGCGTTCATGAGTTTACCGGCCAGGAGGCCCGTCAAAGCGAGGATCGAGCCAACCGACAGGTCAATCCCGGCAATCAGGATCGCGAAAAATTCACCCAAACCGATGATGATCTTATCCGAGCTCTGATAAAGGATGTTGATCAGGTTCGTCGGTGTGAGGAAATTGCTGTTATCCGCAGAGAATAAAGCGATAAAGCCCACCAGGAGCAGCAAAATCGCTAAGGTGCCAAAGTTCTCCCAAATTTGGCTAAAACTCTTCTTTGGTTTTACAACTCTAGTATTTTCCATTTCCAAATTTTCCATTTCCTATGTTGCTGCTAAAATAATTTTCTCTTCAGTTGCTTCTGAACTATCCAGCCTGGCGCTGATTTCGCCCTTCCGGAATACCAGAATCCGATCGCAAACGCTCAGCAATTCCGGCAGCTCAGAAGACACCATAATGACACCTTTTCCCTCATCCACAAGCTGGCGCATAATCTTATAGATTTCGCTCTTGGACCCAACATCAATCCCTCGGGTGGGTTCGTCAAAGAGGATCACCTCGGCGTCGGCTGCAAGCCATTTCCCGATAATGACCTTTTGTTGGTTGCCGCCCGATAGTTTGGTGATGTTTTGGAAAATCGAGGTGCATTTGATTGATAATTTATTCTTTTCAGTTTCGGCTTTCTGTTTTTCTTCCGCTGAGTTGATTACGCCGGTTGATCCTTTCAACTTTGATTTCTTCAAATGCTCCACAATGGAGACGTTTTTATAAATCTCAAAGTTATGGAAGAAACCGGTCTCACGTCGATTCTCCGTCAGCAGAGCCAGCCCTTTTTTCACAGCATCATAAGTGTCATTGACCTTAATTTCTTCTCCATTAAGGTAAATATGTCCTGATTCTTTAGGTTCAGCGCCAAAAAGCGCATTCAACAACTCAGTTCGCCCTGCCCCCATCAGCCCGGCAAACCCCAGGATTTCGTGTCGGCGAAGTTGGAAGCTGACATCCCTGACTTTATGATCAGGGGTTGTGACATTTTTGACCTCAAAGACAATTTCCTCCGTCCCTTCGCTTTTATTTCTCGTAGAGAAATATTTGTCTTTGAGCTCCCGTCCAACCATCATCAGGACGATCTCTTCTTTCGACTTGATCTCGGTCAGGGGTTTTGTTCCGATCAATTTGCCATCTTTGAGGACCGTGATCCGATCACCGACCTGATTGATTTCATCAAGTTTGTGTGAGATGTAAATAATACCGACGCCCTCATCCCGCAGATTCCGAATAATTTTAAAGAGCCTGTTGATTTCCTCAGGCGTTAAGGATGAGGTAGGCTCGTCCATGATGAGGATCCTGGTTTCCATCACGAGCGCTTTGGCAATTTCGACAAGCTGTTTCTCTGAAATGGAAAGTTCCTGGACGAACGTTGACGGGGATCTCTTTAAACCAACCATTTGCAGCATATCAGCCGCTTTAGTATTGATATACTTCCAATCAACAACCGGAGCGCCTAAAACCTTCTTGGTGGGTAATCTTCCAATAAATAAATTCTCTGCGATCGAGAGTTCGTTGATAACGCTAAGTTCCTGATAAATAATGCTGATGCCCAGTTCCTGAGATAAGGTCGGGTTTAGCTGTGAATAGGTCTTTCCACCGATAATGATCTTGCCGCTGGTTGGGGTATAAACACCGCTCAGGATTTTCATCAGCGTTGATTTACCTGCGCCGTTCTCGCCAACCAAAACGTGCACTTCCCCTTCATTCAAGTCAAATGAAATATCATCAAGAGCAGTCACCCCAGGGAATTCCTTGGTTATGTTCTGCACTTCAATTAGTTTTGTCATAGCGTTTCATTTCTAATTAAGGGTGGTCGATTTTACTACTGAGAATGATAAACCAATTCTCCAAGTTGTACGGCCGTTCCTTTATGGAACGGCCGTACATTTCCATCTATTGTTTACTCAACGTACATATCGACGTTGTCGGGCGAAATCAAAACGGAATCGACATACTGGAAGGCGGGTTCTGCATCAAGCGAACCGGCATTGCCAGCCTGGACAGCTTCCAGGAGCATGTTGAAGCAGACCACACCGATCTCGGCGGGATCCTGCGCCACTGTGGCGGACATGCGGCCTTCAGCGACGGAGGTGATTGCATCCGGGATACCATCGGTGCCAACGACCATGATCTGATCGGTCAGACCGGCATTCTCAACGGCTTCCTGAACACCGAGTGCCATGGTGTCATTGGCGCAGTAGAAAGCGACCAGGTCGGGATACTGGCTGATGATGTTGGTGGCGACGTCGAGGGCCTTGTTGCGGTCCCAGTCAGCGGGCTGTGAGGAAACGATTTCGTATCCGGCAGCCAGGAAGGCTTCTTCGGCACCCTGCTTGCGGTCTTCACCGCTCGCATTGCCGGCTTTACCTTCGATGATCGCAACCTGTCCGGGTTCCGTGTTCTCGATGATATAAGCAGCGCCTGTGCCGCCAACCTGGACATTGTCCGTGGTGGCGAAACCAACGATATAGCCGCCAGCGGCAGCCAGTTCGTCAGCGTCGATTTTCTCATCCAGGTTTACAACGGGGATACCGGCAGCATTCGCAGCAACCACACCTTCGATGGCGTTGGTGGGCGAAATCGGAGCGATACCGATGCCGTCATAGCCCTGACCGGCAGCTGTGAGCAGTTTGTCCAACTGGCCGGAGAGTTCGTCTTCGGAGTTCATGGCGTCAACATAGACTTCCACGCCAGCTTCAGCTGCCGCTGCTTCAATACCTTCCTTCATCGCAACCCAGTGCGGGTTGGAGAGGGTTTTCAGCAGGAAGTAGAA
>CAYUSC010000006.1:31549-35008 GCA_964447265.1 uncultured Candidatus Brevefilum sp. | reverse complement strand
ATCAAAACGGAATCGACATACTGGAAGGCGGGTTCTGCATCAAGCGAACCGGCATTGCCAGCCTGGACAGCTTCCAGGAGCATGTTGAAGCAGACCACACCGATCTCGGCGGGATCCTGCGCCACTGTGGCGGACATGCGGCCTTCAGCGACGGAGGTGATTGCATCCGGGATACCATCGGTGCCAACGACCATGATCTGGTCGGCCAGACCGGCATTCTCAACAGCTTCCTGGACACCGAGAGCCATGGTGTCATTAGCGCAGTAGAAGGCCTTGAGGTCGGGATACTGGCTGATGATGTTGGTCGCGACGTCGAGGGCCTTGTTGCGGTCCCAGTCAGCGGGCTGTGAAGCTACAACGGTATAGCCTGCGGCTGTTAGAGCATCTCCAGCGCCTGTTACTCGGTAAGTATTGTTGATATTACCAGCTTTGCCTTCAACGATAGCTACCTCACCGGGTTCCGAATTGGCAATGATGTAACCAGCGCCGGTTGCGCCAACAGCGACGTTATCGGTGGTTGCGAAACCAACCAAATAACCGCCAGCAGCAGCGAGTTCTTCAGTATCTACTTTTTCATCCAGGTTAACCACCGGGATGCCAGCAGCATTCGCAGCCACAATACCTTCGATGGCGTTGGTGGGCGAAATCGGTGCAATACCGATGCCGTCATAACCCTGGCCAGCAGCTGTGAGCAGTTTGTCCAGCTGTCCGGACAGTTCGTCTTCGGAGTTCATGGCATCAACATAGACTTCCACGCCAGCTTCCGCTGCCGCTGCTTCAATACCTTCCTTCATCGCAACCCAGTGCGGGTTGGAGAGGGTTTTCAGCAGGAAGTAGAAACTCAACTGCTCGCCATCAGTGGTGGCTTCAGTTGGTTCGCCAGTGTCGGCCGGTGTTGTACAACCGGTGACAAAGGTGGTTACCAGCATAGCGATAACCAAAATCAATAGAAACTTCTTCTTACCCATTTGATATTCTCCTTTTATGGTTTTTTGGAATTTGTCATCCCTCAAGTTGCTTCATCGGATCTGTTCTATCTTCGCCGGTTTTGCCGGTTTTAGCGTTAGCGATCCAATCTCAATGCTAATTTCTGAGGTTTTCAACCACCACCCGGTTGGGTAATGGTTTACTCAAAGGATAGACGCGTTCCATTTTAGTGTCAATATTTGCGCCCAAAAATTGGGTCCTGTGCCAACAGTATTATGTATAGTGCCTCCTTCTCTTCTCTCCTGATCAAGTGAATTACTCTCCCGCCCTATTGTTATCAAATATTAGCACCCGATCTTCGTCAATCATTTTGATTTGATCAACTCGGAAGGCGTGCCTTCCACCTTCAAATTCACCTTCAAGCCAGGTTTTCACGATCATCTTTGCCAACTCGGAGCCTACTACACGGCTGCCCATAGCCAGCATGTTGGTGTCATTATGCTGCCTGGAAAGAAGGGCTGAATACGGCTCACTGCAGACAACGCATCGAATACCTTTTACTTTATTTGCAGCCAGCGAGATACCAATCCCGCTCCCGCAACAGATGATGCCTTTCTCACATTCTCCGCTGGCGACTGCTACTGCCGCCTTATAACCAAATTCAGGATAATTACACCGTTCTTCGGTAAAAGTGCCGAAATCCTGATATGGGATGTTCATTTCATCCAAAAGCTGCGCCACCGTCCGTTTTAATGGAAGTCCGGCATGATCACTGCCAAGAGCTATCATTTTCCAGCTCCTTCCAATGTCTTCCGGGCAAATATGCCCGCACCGATCACGCCGTTGTATGGATTTGAGAAATCCGAGCGGATGATATCCAGATGATCGCCTGGCAGGGGCTTTCGGGTGAAGCGATGGATGTCTGAGATCAAAAGGTCATAGGGGAAATCCGTCATGCCGATCACCCCACCGCCCAGAATGATATAGTCCGGGTTGAGGATATTGATCTCAGTGACAATAATCTTCGCCATGCTTTCAATGAAGTAACGAATTTCTTCCGATTGGCCGTGGGCGGTGAAAATCTCGGCAATTGGCGTCTCGGGGAAACGTTCCCGTTGCAGCCGTTCCAATCCCAGCCCGGCGACATAAAGCTCAGAACAACCTTCCAGCCCGCAGCCACAGTGATCGTGGCGGTCGAGGATCGGAATGTGGCCGAGTTCACCGGCAACGCCATCCTTGCCAACAATGATCTTGCCATCAATCAGGATGATATTGCCCAGGCCGGTGCCGATATAATATCCGATCAGGATTCCGTCGGAGATATGATGGCGGTTCAGGTCATAGTGCATCAGCATACAGGTGTCTTTTTCGATCAGAACAGGTACCTGCAATTTTTCTTCAAATTGCTTGATAATATCCAGATTGTCAAAACCGGCGATATTCGGAGTCGAGAGCACAACCGTCCGATCCCGGTTGATTGTAGATGGGAAGCCCATTGCAATCGCATCCACAGCATATGGCAGGTTTTCTTTATATTGGTAAATAACATCCAAGAGATGATCGGCGGCGTCTTCGCCAGCGATTTGTTTCGTTGGAATGATTTCAGCATTTTCCAATTCAAATTCCGGTGTGACCACGCCGAGGCGAACGTTGGTTCCGCCAATATCAATACCCAGGAAGTTTCCGGACTGCTCTATAATGTCACCCCCGTTGCTTCAGTGAATTCTGCCTTCATCAGTTTGCAACCTTCTTCCAATTCAATTCCGGGCTTGAATAAACCGCTGGTTCCCACAACGAATGCCCGGGCACCGGCTTCATAAAGCGGCTTATAGTTTTTCATCCCTATCGCGCCATCCACCTGGATGATGTAGTGGTAATCGCGTTCCCGACTGAGATCCCTGGCTTCGGCGATTTTATCGAACATCCTGGGGATGAATTTCTGGCCGGCATAGCCAACCTCAACGGTCATGATCGTGAGGATATCAATCTGATCCAAATACCAATCCGCCAGTGCCAGCGGCGTCGCCGGGCAAAGAACAATGCCGACCTTGATGCCGAGGTCCTTGATCCTGCGGATGATCCGGTAGGATTCCCGTTGAATGGTTTCCGCATGCAGGGAGATCGTCTCCACACCTGCTTCAGCCAAACCATCGATATAATCGTTCGGCGAAGTCACCATCAAATGCGCCTCAACCGGGATAGTCGCAACGCTCTTGATCGCTTTGACGATATCAACGGAGAGGGTGATATTCCTGGCAAAATGCCCATCCATGATGTCCGCATGCAGCATATCGCAATGCCTGTTAAGGACCTCAATTTGCTTCCCAATTTCCAGGAAGTTGAGGCACATCAGCGAGGGTGAAAAAAGTGGTTTGCTATCCATAATATCTTTCATAAAGGTAATGACGGTTCGATAATGGGTTCAGCAGAACGGATAAACAATCAGAGCTAGGTTGAGCCTCTGAAGACGACACTGATCGGAAACTTGATGTAGGACTTTTCTACCGGGTTTCCGTTCATCATTGAGACCAG
>CAYUSC010000006.1:16415-31449 GCA_964447265.1 uncultured Candidatus Brevefilum sp. | reverse complement strand
TCGGAAACTTGATGTAGGACTTTTCTACCGGGTTTCCGTTCATCATTGAGACCAGGTTTTTAACGGCCAGTTCAGCGATCATATCCACTGACTGGTGGATGGTTGTCAGGGGTGGAATGCTCCTCGTACAGGCTGCAATGTCATCGAAACCAATGATCTTGATATCCTGGGGGGCATTGATGTTCTTTTTCAATAGATATTGGAGCGCACCCAAAGCCAGGATATCCGCGGTGTAGAAGATACCATCGACATCGGGGTGGTCTTTTAAAATCTGATCTGTGACCTGGTATCCGTCTTCGTAGGCTACAGCCTGGGTGCAATAAATCATATCCTCATCAACGGGCAAGCCGTTTTCAAGCAACCCCGCTTTGTAGCCTTCGAGCCGGTTATGGTGGGATGAAATCTGCCCTTCAAGGCAAACCAGGGCAATCCGCCGACAGCCCCTGTAAACCAGGTGTTGGACCGCCAGGCGGCCCCCTTCTTTGTTCTCGCTTTCGATGAAAACATTTTCTTCCTGGGAGCTCTTGCAAATCGGCTTGCGGTCGATATAGATCGTTGGGACAATCAGCGTATGGTTGGTGTCAATGGATTCATGCGTGATATATATCAGACCGCTCACCAGCATGGATTTGAGCATCGAGAGATGAGCACGTTCAATTTCGCCCGATTCATTGGTATTGCAAATGATCGCCATGTAATCTTCGCTGAGCAGCCGATTTTGCATTTCAAGCGCCATTTTAGCGAAGAATTCATTGGTGACATCCGGGACGATGATCCCGACGACCTTCCCCCGGTTTTTACGCAGTCCCCGCGCCATCTGGTTAGGCCGATAGTTATATTTCGTGATAATGTCGTTAACGCGTTTTTCTGTGTCTTTTGAGAATCTGCCGTTCTGGTTAATGACTCGAGAGACCGTGGCGATCGATACGCCGGCCATCTGGGCAATCTCTTCTAAGGTGATCTTCTTCGTTGGCATTCCCTGAAACCTTGGTTAACATTGGGTAAAGGTTTACCCATATAATATATACACTTTATGGATTTGTCAATATAATAGAACCTAGTTTTAACAATAGATTAAGTATTTTTTAAGGTTTTATGCCTTTTATCCAGTATGATAGTATGGATTTTGTCATCATTTATAGCATGCACGGAAGAGGATTATCTTGATCACAATTGGGATTGATATTGGTGGGACCAAAATTGCCGCTGGCTTTCTGGACGAAGAAGGAACGCTGAAGGGCTTCACAAAGTTCAATACAGCCGAAGTTTTTGCCTTGGCTGATGACGCTGCGGATGCGCTGCACATTTTCATCAACGATTACATCCATGATCTCAACGTGCGACCGGACCTCATCAAAGGCGTGGGGATCGGCGTGCCCTCCGTGTTGGACAGCCATACTCAGGAAGTTGTCTCCACCCCCTATATCCCCACCCTCAATCACTACCCGCTCAGCCTGCTCCTCGCCCCTAAATTAGGCATTCCCGTTTTTGTGGAAAACGACGTCAACCTCATCGCCGTCGGCGAACACCTGCATGGGCGCGGCAAGGGACTTTCAAACCTGGCTTGCGTTTTTGTGGGCACCGGATTGGGTTGCGGCCTGATCATTAACGACCAACTTTATTCCGGCGCGGATGGCGCGGCCGCGGAATTTGGGCACATGATTTATGATCACGAAGGGCGGATCTGCGGTTGCGGCGCGACGGACTGCTTTGAGACCTATTGCTCCGGTTTTGCGTTCACCTATGAAGCGAAGAGGATTTTTTCCCAGTCTGAGATTGATCAATTCTATGCCAAAGGCAACAAGGGCGAGTATTCCCTGGCGGAATATCTCATCACCAAGGCCAGGAACGGTCACGAAGAAGCCAGGGCGGCGATTGAAAGGTCCTTCAATATCCTGGGGATCGCCATCACCGATCTGGTCAATCTGCTCAATCCCCAACTGGTCATATTAGGCGGCGGGATTCTGGCAGGCTGGCCGGAGGCACTGGATATCGTTAAAAATGTCGTCTATACCCGAGCACGGACCGTTACAAGAAACCGGCTGGTGATCGATTACCCCATCCTCAAGGACAAAGCTGGCCTTTATGGCGCAGCGAGCCTGGTCAATTTGAAGATCAAAGAACATTAACCCACAGGCTGAAAATTCCGGAAATAAAAATATCCAATGAATAATATTCATTGGATATTATTTTTTAAATCGCAATTCGGATTTTACGCGCCGACGATCTGATTGACCTTTTCACGGACGAGACTCATCGCCTTATTGAGATCAGGATCCAGATTAAACAGACCTGAAGTGCCCACCACCAGAACATTCGCGCCGGCATCAATCACGCTCTTGAAGGTCTTGTCATTGATTTGCCCGTCCACCTGGATATCCACATCAAGATGACGCTCATCAATCATCTCCCGCAGCTTGCGGATCTTGTCGAGCATCGGGGTGAGGAAACTTTGTCCTGCAAAACCGACATCAACCGTCATCACCGTGACCATTTGAAGGTCAGCGAGGAGATATTCCAAGTCCGTCAGCGGAGTCTTCGGGGAGATCACCACCCCAGCCTTACGCCCGGCTTTGTGGATTGTTTGCACCGCACGGAAGATATGGGGAGTGGATTCATATTGCAGGCTGATGATATCCGAGCCGGTCGCCACGATTTCGGGAATGAAGCTGGCCGGATCCGCAATGCACATATGGACATCAAACGGCTTCTTGGTAAATGGACGACAGGCTGTGATCAAATCGGGTGTCAGGCAGAAATTATGGACAAATACGCCATCCATAATGTCCCAGTGGAATAAATCCACACCCGCTTCATCCAAAAGCCTGACCTGGTTTCCCAGTTGACTGAGGTCCGCGCAAACTACCGAAGGACTGATTTTAATTTCGTTCATCATTACCGCCATTTCTTTCTGGTAACTCAAAAATCTGCCAGTTTTGCCAACATATTCAGATTTTTGGTCCGGTGGATATCTGATTAAGGTAGATAAATCACAATAATAAAGCTTTTTTCGGTTCATTTGGCAAAAGCCATTTGCGATTATAACCGAAAAATGTGGTTATCAAGCCTATTAATCCCGACATGAAGTCGATCAGGTCAAAACCCGTTGAATTAAGACCCAGTTTTACCCCCAAAAATTTTTACAAGAAATTTACTTAATCTGAATACCACCGAATAGCGGACAGGTATAATACTTTTAATTCAGGTAAACTTTTGTCACCTGAACAATCTATGACATTATCGGACCCGGCAAAAATGATGGACCGCATCGAATGATTCCGAACATCAGACTATTTTTCAAAACCGTTTACTTCAGTTTCTTCAAATCCGAAGGAACCCCTGGCAGACTTTCCCCCAAGCGCTTCTTCGTTCTCCTGTTCATTTTCATCTTCTACCCACTCTGGCATTACAGTTTCCGGTTGGCCTACAGCCTCGATAATCTCTTTTTCCCGCACCTGAAAGAGCAGGACATCAAGCAGCCGATTTTTATCATCGGCAATTTCCGCTCCGGCACCACCCTCCTGCACCGGCTGCTGGTCAAGGATGAGCGGACAACCGGGATGCAGACCTGGGAAATCTATCTTGCTCCTTCCGTCATCCAGCGAAAAATGATCCACTGGATCATGAAAATCAATCGCCTGGTCGGGAATCCCATCGAATATGTCCTAAAAGCCTTTGATAAGGCGTTACAGGAATACTCCTATATGCACCCGACCGGTTTGCAGGAGATCGAAGAAGATAGCCACGTCCTGCTGCATATCTGGTCCACATATGACCTCTTCGCTTTCTTCCCCTTCCCCGAGCTGATCCGAAATTATATTTACTACGATGATGCCGTTCCCGAGGGGCAAAAGAAAATCGATATGACTTACTATCGGGAAGTCCTGAAACGACATATCTACACGAATCCGGGGAAGCGTTATATCTCAAAAAGCCCCAGTTTCTCCGCCAAGGTGCGCACGCTACATGAACAGTTCCCGGATGCGAAATTCATCAACCTGATGCGCTCCCCGAAGAGTGTGATCCCTTCATCTGTCAGCATGTATGCCAATCACTGGCGAACCTACGGTGATCCGGAGGAGGCATTCCCCCAAACCGGTCCCAAAGTGATCATGGAACAGGCCCGTCACTGGTATATCTACCCCCATCGTTACCTCAAGACCTTACCAGAAAATCAATATATTTTGGTTCAATATGAAGACCTGGTGGATGATCCGGAAGCAACCATCGAACAGATTTATAGCCAATTCGGCATAGAAATGACCCCCGACTTCCAGAAGATCCTGCATGCCGAATCCGAAAAATCCAAACATTACAAAAGCCACCACGATTATTCCCTGGGTGAAATGGGATTATCAGATCAGCAAATTGAAAAACAGGTCCGAATGCCCGTTCTCAGGCAGCACATTCCCCTGAAATAACCCCCAAGACTTCAACAATCACCATTTTTTGAGATATAAAACAGCCCTGCCGCGCTTGCCGAAAGGTTCCAAGTTGCCCATCTCGCGCAGACAATAAGCTGTTTTTTGCGCCAAACGTCGTGAAATTCCCATCATTTCAGCCAGATCGGCTGTGGTGAAAGTATCAGGGAGCGATTTGGGCAGCACTTCAACGATTTCAAGCGTGGTTTGGATGGTCCTTCGTTCAATCACGTCCAGCAGCCGCCGTTCGACGGTTTGCCACCCCTTTTGGCGCCAATGACGTCCCTCGTGATATTCCCGAATCTGTTCCTCACGGATCAGGGCGACTTCCAGGCTGAAATTTGGTTCACCAAGAAGCGCAGGTATACTGACCAGTTCATTGAAAACCTCGGTGATTTGCCCCTTTTTCGGAGATTTTCGTCTTTCCAGCACGCTTTCCGTCCCTGGAATGGGTATTTTAACCAGCCATTTTTCCTTCGCCACGGGGTAAACCAGGCGAACCGGATGGTTTTGGACCAAAGCTTTCAGTTTTCGACGGATCGCAGCGAAATTACCGGTTTGGATCTCGATTAATTGCCCTTCAAGGACAACATCAATGTGATACCCGTCCAATTGAACTTCCATCTGCCCATCCGTTCCGGCATAGTAGCGTTTGAGGGCGTTGTGTAAAGGCTGCTCGTTGAGCTGACCGATCCTGTTCATCCCCCAATGATAACATCATCCGCCAAACAGCTAAAAAATTCAGAGGGGTATTTATGGATATACGAAAATATACTAAAAACTACTTCCTGCCTTATTGAAACGACCGCTGGAACCGGCCATCACCATCAACCAACCCGCAAAAAATCCGCTCCCCCGTGTTCAATGGTTGTTGCGATCCGCTCGCAGACCACTTCTTCTGATGCCACTTAAGAATAAACCCGCTCCGAAAATTAATGGAACGGGTCTATTCCTATACCAAACAACTACCGGTAAAGCTTACATCAATAAACTCATCACTGCTTTCTGGGCATGCAGCCGGTTCTCAGCCTCATCAAAGATCGCTGACCGCCAGCCCAAGCCTTCGGTCTTGTCCATCACATCATTATTCACTTCATAACCGCGATCCGCAGGCAGGCAGTGCAGATAGATGGCTTTCTTGTCGCAGGTATCCATCAGTTCACTGGTGGTTTTCCAGCTCTTGTAGGAATCCATGATCTCCTGCGCCTTGCCGAAGTCATAATCGCCAACCGGGGGCTGGAAGAGCGTAACAGGCGCCCAAGCTTTCGGATAGACCACATTTGCCCCATCGAAACCTTCGGCGAAATCATTGGTGATCTTGAAGGAACCGCCCGCATCTTCCGCATAGGTTTCGCATTGTTTGATGATATCGGGGGCCAGGTCAAAGCCCTTGGGGTGTGCCAGGGTGACATTCGCGCCCAACATGGAGGCAAAAAGAATGGCTGATTGCGGCACGGCCCGGGGTTTATGGACACTGGGTGAATAAGCCCAGGACATGGTGAAGTTCACGCCCTTAAACCCGCCGAACTCCTCTTTCACGGTCAGCATATCCGCCAGACCCTGGAAAGGATGGTAAATATCATCTTCCATGTTCAGAACGGGAATATCCGACCATTTGGCAAATTCCTCCAGGAGTTTATGAGCGCCACCATATTCCCAATCCACCGGATCGCCATCCGGACTTTCGCCGGCCGGTGGTCGATACCCATCCACAGCTATCGGCCAAAGTTGCTACGACAGGTTTGATCGTAACCCCGGGGGGCAAAACCGACCCGACGCTCATTTGATCCCCCTCCTCAAATAAGTTCTTCATCCTAAATGCAACCCGATCCATGCCAATGGCGTCAGCCAGACGGTTGACCTGCATCTCCGCCGCGAAAGCTCCCTGGGGACCGCCAAAGCCGCGGAAAGCACCGCTTGGGATATTGCTGGTATGCACCACTCTGGCATCCACCTTCACATGCGGAATCCGATAAGGACCGACGGACATCAAAGTTGCATTGCCTAAAACGGAAGTGGACGAGTAGGCATACGCGCCGCCGTCACCGGACACATCAATTTCAGCAACCAGGATCTTTCCCTCGTAAGTCGCCCCCCATTTGGCCTTAATAGTGAAGGCATGTCGTTTGCCATGACCTTTGATGGATTCCTCCCGGCTCCAGATGATCTTGACGGGCCGGTTGATCCCTCTTTCTCTGAGATGATAAACCGCCAGGGCAAGAACGATCTGAATCGAGACATCTTCCCTGCCGCCAAATGCGCCGCCGACAACGGGGTAGATCACCCGAATCTGTTCCTGAGAAAGGTTCAGAGCGTGCGCGATTTGATGGCGATCCTCGTGGTTGCATTGCCCCCCCACCACAACCGTGATCCGATCTTCATCATCCACGTAAGCCAGACCCGCTTCCGGCTGCAGGTAGGCATGCTCCTGAGGCGGCGTGCGGTATTCACCTTCAACAATCACATCGCAAACCTCGAACCCTTCACTCACATCCCCTTGCCGAATGTGATATTCGCGAAAAATGTTCGTCCCCTTATCCGGGTGCAAAATCGGCGCACCCTCGGCCAGCGCATCCTGGATCGTGTAAATACCCGGCAAATCTTCATAGGTCACCTGGATTAATGACCTGGCCCGATCAGCAATTTGATCAGTCTCGGCAATGACAACGGCAATCTGATCGCCGATGAACTGCACCAGGTCGCCATAAGGTCGATTTGAACCCGGACCGCAGAGGACTGGCTGGTCAGGAATGATCATTCCATAGACATTATTTGGCACGTCTTTTGCGGTCAGGATGGCAACAACGCCCGCCAGCGCTTCCGCAGCTTGGGTATCAATGGCAACAACTCTGGCATGGGGCCGATCTGCAAACAGGATTTTCATCGCCAGTTGATCAGGGCGATTGAAATCACCAGGAAACTGGGCTTCTCCTGTTGCCTTCGACCTACCGTCAATCCGACGGATAGACTGTCCTATCTGTGCCATAATTTTCAAACCTTTGGTGATGTTCCGGATATTATGACCAAATCCTCTGAATGAACTAACGCTATTGTACATGAATCGGACTTCAGTTCAAAGAAAAAGAGCTGAATCATCAAACGAAGTTTATAATTATCATGTATAATGAAATCCTCTTCGTTTGAACAATTTATTTCGTTTTCCAGCATTTCGATCGAACATCACAACGTTCTCTCTAAAGTCATCGAATGATTTTAGCTTTTAACCAGGGAGTTGGTTTGTTATGTCCGATTTTTTGTTGGAAATGAAGAACATCGACAAGAGTTTCTTCAACGTAAAGATCCTGGACAATGTAAATTTCACTTTATACCCCGGAGAAGTCCATGCACTGGTAGGGGAAAATGGTGCAGGCAAATCGTCATTGATGAAGATCCTGATGGGGATTTATCACAAGGACGCCGGGGCATTGATCCTGGAAGGGCGGGAGGTTGAATTTCAAACCCCCAGGGACGCCCTGACAGCCGGGATTGCGATGATTCCCCAGGAATTAAATCCAATTTTGGATATGCAGGTGGCCGAATATTTATTTGTCGGCCGGGAAATCTCCCATAACAAAATGGGTGGGATCAGCATTGTCAATCACAAAGCCCAGATTCAGAAGACAAAAGAACTGTTTTCCAGCGCCGGCATCAGCATCAATCCGCGAAGTTTGATGCGCTCCCTCAGCGTGGCCCAGATTCAACTGGTCGAAATCATCAAAGCGATTTCTCTCTCCTCCAAAATCATCATCATGGATGAGCCTACCAGCGCAATCACTTTTAAAGAGGTTGACACCTTATTCGATCAAATCAGAAGGCTGAAATCTCAGGGTGTGGGAATTGTGTATATCTCGCACAAAATGGAAGAAATCTCGAAGATCGCTGACCGGATCACGGTCTTGAGGGATGGCAAACTGATCGCCACCGATTATGCCCAGAACATGAATAAGGATCAAATCATCCAAATGATGGTTGGGCGTGAGATAACGGAAGCCTATCCAAAAGAAACCGTCAGATCCGGTGATGTCATTTTAGAAGTGCAAAATTTCGGTTATCGAAATAAATTCAGAGAAATCAATTTTCATTTGCATAAAGGCGAGATTCTTGGCATAGCCGGTCTTGTTGGCGCAGGGCGAAGCGAATTGGTGGAAGCCATCTTCGGGATCACCAAAACCGATCAGGGAGAAGTCAGGATCAACGGAAAGTCCTTGAAAATTTCCCACCCCAGGAATGCCATTGAGAACAAAATCGCGCTGATCACTGAGGACCGGAATTTCAAGGGGTTAAACCTCAAGACCACCGTTGAGCATAACGTTTCCTTTGTGCAACTCCCCTATCTCGCCAAATTAGGCGTGATTCACAACCGCAGGGAAGCTGACGTTGTTGAAGAAATGATCGGAAAATTAAGGGTGAAGACCCTATCCAGAAAAAGCATGGTGAAGGCCCTCAGCGGCGGCAACCAACAAAAGGTCGTCCTGGCGAAATGGCTCCTCACCGAGCCGGATATCATCATTTTGGATGATCCAACTCGCGGCATTGACGTTGGCGCTAAAAGAGATATTTATCTCCTGATGGGTGAATTGGTGAAAGCAGGCAAGGCCATCCTGCTGATATCATCAGAAATCCCCGAATTGATGGGGCTCTCCGATCGAATCATCGTCATGGCGGGGGGAAGAATTACGGGTGAACTGACCCGGGAAGAATTCTCACAAGAAGAAATTATGCGCTACGCATCAAAGTTCGAGGTGAAAGAATGAATAATTTAAAAACGAAAAGGAAATTCCAATTCGACTCCCTTAGAGAATTGGGCATTTTATTTGCATTTATTGTTGTCCTGGGCATCCTGATGATCCTGTCACCGACAGCATTCGCAAAACCCGCCAACCTGATCAACATCTTGAAGCAGGCATCCATCAATGGCATCATCGCGACCGGCATGATGTTTGTCATCCTTTCAGATGGGATTGATCTTTCAGTCGGGTCGATTGTGGCTCTTTCAGGTGTAATCGCTGCCAGTTTTGCTCACCCGGATGAATACCCATTAATTGTGCCAATCGTTCTTCCTATCCTGGCTGGTTTGGCCGCAGGCGTGCTCAATGGCGTTGGGGTTGCATTTGGAAATATCCCGCCTTTCATCGTGACACTGGGATCGATGACCATCATCCGCGGGCTGGCATTAATTTACAGTAACGGACAGCCGATTTTCGGAGTGACCAAGGCCTTTGAAAGCATTGCCGGTGGGTTTGTTTTTGGATCGATTCCCCGCCTGGTGGTGTACTTTTTGGGGATCACGATTATCAGCGCATTTATCCTGACGAAAACCGTTTTCGGCCGGAGGGTCTATGCGGTCGGTGGAAACGAGACAACCGCCAAGGTCTCTGGGGTCAGCGTTCCCGCCATCAAGATCGCCGTTTATTCCATTTCAGGGCTCCTCGCCGGCTTCGCCGGGCTGCTCCTCTCCTCCCGGATCGTGTCGGGCAACCCCACCTCGGGACAATCCTATGAACTGGACGCGATTGCTGCCGTGATCATCGGCGGCATCAGCATGTCCGGTGGCTCGGGGAAATGGTATGGAACCGTGATCGGCGCTTTATTCATCGCCGTCATCGGGAATGGCCTCGATATCCTGAACGTAAGCTCCCACTTCCAGCTTTTGATCAAAGGTGCGATCATCATCATTGCCGTTCTGCTTGATATGAAAAGCAAAGGCAAGCAGTAAACGCCCCTCCATGCCTAAGTTTAAACAGCTAACAGCTCCACTAAAGTGGGGCTGTTTTCATTTATCCGCCTGATGTAAATTTAAAATTGCGACCTTAATCCCGTAAATCCAGAAAGAACGTCGCGAATCATTGACTTAAATTCCTAATATCTCTATAATGGAACTGGTTACGTAACCAGTTCCATTTCGTCATCATTTTTTACCATCCATTAAAGAATAAACCAGTTAGCGAGTTTTCCCAGATGAACGAAAAATCTTGTCGGTTGACCATAGAGGATATCGCCAGAATGGCAGGGGTTTCCAAAACCACCGTCTCCCGCGTCCTGAATAACAAACCGGATGTGCGTACCGCCACAAGGGAACGGATCCTCAGCCTGATGGATGAATATGAGTTTCATCCCAATATGTTCGCCACGGGAAAAACATCCCACAAGATCAATCACATCGGGTTGATCGTCCCCTACTCACCAAAAAGCATCCTCTCCAATCAATTCTATGTGGATGTCCTTCAGGGCATCCTGGACGAGGTCGAACGTCGGGATCATTACCTCCTGTTTTGCTATGTCCACCAGACGAATTATGTTGAGGTATATGTCCAAAAACGTGTTGAGGGTTTTGTCGTACTCAGCCCGGCCTCTCTCCACAGCTCCATCATTCTCGAGCTCAAAAGCTCAGAAATTCCCTTTATTTGCACCGCAAAACTCATCGGGGAGCCGGATATTGTCTACATAGACAGCAATAACCGCAAAGGCGCCGAACTGGCAATCCGGCACCTGATCGAATTGGGCCATCGGAAAATAGCCTTTGCCGGAAAACCTGCGCTGACCAGCAACCATGAACGGCTGCAGGGTTACCGGGAAACCCTGAAGGAAAACAATATTGAAGTCAACGAGGATTATATTCAGACCATCGAAGAATCCTCCATTGAGAGCGGCTATAACATGATGAACAATTTGTTGGATTTGGATGATCCACCAACGGCCGTATTTTCGTCGTGCGACATTATGGCCTATGGCGCAATTAAGGCGATCCGCGAGCGAGGGCTTCGTGTCCCGGAAGATATATCCATCGTCGGGTTTGACGACATCCCCCTCTCGAAGAATATGATCCCATCGTTAACAACTATCCGCCAGCCCGCAAGCGAAAAAGGTGCTACGGCGGTTGGAGCACTCATCGATTACCTCGTAGACGGTAAAGAAATGCATTCGAAAGTTTTGGATGTTGAATTAGTCGTTCGAAATTCAACCGGACCCGTCAAAAATCCCTGATCGATGATAAAGGAGGTGGAAGCAGAAATTTACCCGATTGAAATGCTGGACCGAAGTTTGTTCACACGAGAGATGTTTAAACCAATATCAAGGAGATAAGGGAATGAAATCTAAATCAATATGGCTCATTATCATGTTAGTGTTCAGCATGCTGCTGGCATCCTGCAAGGCTGCTGAACCGGCCGAAGAAGATCTGCCCTTCGCGTTCTTCATCAGCCACCAGACCAATGCTTTCACCAATGAATTGACCGCCTCAGTGCAGGCTAAAGCCGAGGAACTTGGCGTTGTTGTAAATGTTTATGACGCCGAGAAGGATGTTGCCCAACAGGTCAGCCAAATCGAAACGGCTGTGACCCAGGGCGTGGCCGGCATTGTTATCGAACCTGTATCCGTTGACGGTGTTGTTCCCGCCTTACAGGCTGCAAAAGATGCCGGTATCCCAGTCGTCGTTGTCAACCAGAGGATCAGCGATCCCGCGGCTGCCGACAGCTTCGTTGGCGTTGAAAACTTTGATGGCGGCGTCCTCGAAATGCAGACCGCCGCTGACGATATTGGCGGCGCCGGTAATGTTGCCTTCCTCCTAGGCCCGCTGGGTTCCGATGCCCAAATCGGCCGCACCGACGGTTACTATGAAGTCCTCAAGAGCTATCCGGACATCACCGTAGCTTTCGAACAGACTGCAAACTGGACCACCGATGAAGCGCTGGTATTGGTCGAAAACTGGCTCCAGACCGGGACGGAACTTAAAGCCATTGTTGCCAACAATGATGGCATGGCCTTAGGCGCACTAAAAGCCGTTGAAGATGCCCAAATGCTCGGTTCAATCTTGGTTTATGGCCTGGATGCGACCCCGGATGCCCTGACCGCCGTCCAGGAAGGCCGTCTGACCGCCACGATTTCGCAGAATACCTCAGTCCAGGGCGCAACCGCCATGGAAACAGCCTACAAGCTGGCAATGGGCGAACAGGTTGAAGCAGAAATTCTTGTTGACTTCGTCCTGATCACCATTGATAACGTTGATGATTATCTCTAAATCAATTTGATAAATTGATGTAGTACTATCAAATGTACGTAATTGGGGCTACATCCGATCAGGGCGTAGCCCCAAATTTTGATAAAGGGACCCAGAAATTATATATAATAATCATCATTAAACTTATTCACGATCAGGAGCTTGGTTAATGGCATATCCAAAACCGCTGAAAATTTCCCCGGACTTTTCTCAGGAGGAGTACATCAAATTGACCCCTGAAGATGCCGCCTGGGAGCAGCTTCATTTTGGAGCGCGAAAATTGGATAAAGGGCATATCTGGTCCGGCCAAACGGATGACAATGAAATGGTCATCACAATCCTGGGCGGCAAAGCGTCAGTTAAATCAAACCGGGAAAACTGGCAAAGTATCGGAAGGCGACCCAACGTTTTTTCCGGCATGCCCTATGCCATCTACCTTCCCCGCCAAACTGAATTTCAAATCACAGCGCTTTCCCCCCAACTGGATTTGGGATATGGCTGGGTGGCGACCGAAGAAGACCATCGAATGCAATTGATCACACCGGAAATGTCTTCCATCGAGATCCGGGGCGGTGGAAATGTCACCCGCCAGATCAACAGTATCGTTCCCCCCGGTTTTGATTGCGACAAATTAGTTGTTGTCGAGGTCTATACGCCATCCGGCAACTGGAGCTCCTACCCACCCCACAAACACGATGACCACCAGGTGGATGCTGATGGCAACCTGATTGAAGCCGATCTCGAGGAAATCTATTTCTACAAAATTGATAAGCCGGAAGGTTTCGCCTATCAACGGATTTACACAAAAGATGAGCGGATTGATGAATTACTGCTGGTCAGAGACAGCGAACTTGTCATTTCACCAGAAGGCTACCACCCCGTTGTTTCCGCACCGGGTTATACCACCTATTATCTCAACTTCCTGGCAGGCACAGAACAAGCGCTGACTGCCTCTGACGATCCTGATTTCGCCTGGGTGAAAGAGACCTTCTCGCAGAAGGACCCGCGAGTGCCTGTGGTAACCATGGATATGGAAAAAGACTAACCCATTAATTGGCCTTAAGCCATTTACTGAGAGGAGTAAATCATGAGCGGACAAAAAGAGTTATGTCCTCTGGAACAGAGTGTGAAAGGTTTCCCAACCGATTATTGGAATGACTCCTGTTCAATTAAGGAACTCACTTACGCAATTGAACGGGGCGCTGTTGGTGCCACCTCGAACCCCACGATCGTTCTGAATGTTTTGAAACAAGAATTTGACCTTTGGAAGGATCGAATCCGGGAGATCATCAAGGAAAATCCCACCTGGGGTGAAATCGAGATCACCTGGCAGGTCATTGATGAAATGGGAGTTAAGGGTGCGGCGTTATTGGAACCCGTCTTCAAAAGAGAAAGCGGCAAAAAAGGCCGCTTATCCATCCAAACCAATCCTGCGAATTATCGAAATACAGAAGCCATCGTCGAGCAGGCCATCCATTTCAACACCCTTGCGCCCAATGTTCAGGTCAAGATTCCCGCCACAAAAGCCGGGATTACAGCCATTGAAGAAGCGACTTATCACGGAATCAACATTAATGCCACCGTGTGCTTCACTGTGCCACAATCCCTTGCAGTGGCTGAGGCTGTGGAACGCGGCTTAGAACGCAGAATAGCCGAAGGTTTGCCCGTGGAAGATATGTCGCCCGTTTGCACTATCATGGTTGGCCGGATGGATGATTGGCTGAAGGTCATCGCAAGCCGGGACGATATTATTGTTGACCCTGATGACCTCAACTGGGCGGGGGTAGCCTGCATCAAACACGCTTACGAGATCTACCAGGAAAAGGGCTACCGGACAAGGCTGTTGGCGGCGGCTTATCGCAACCACTATCACTGGTCAGAATTAGTGGGCGGCGATGTCATCCTGACAATCCCGTATAATTGGCAGGTCCGGTTTAATAAATCGGATATCGAAGTGAAGGATCGGTTCAACACTCCGGTGGATCCGAAAATTGTCAACAATCTGCTTAACCACTTCGCGGATTTCCACAAGGCATATGATGCCGATGGGATGACCATTGATGAATTTGACACCTACGGCGCCACCGTCCGCACATTGCGAGGTTTTATCGCTTCATATCACGATCTTATCGCGATGATCCGGGACTTCATGCTTCCAAATCCCGACGTGAAATAACCAGGAGGGTCGATTGTCTACAATCCGATTAACCACAGCTCAGGCTATCATCAAATTCCTGAAAAACCAGGTCGTTGAACGAGACGGCGTACAGCAAAAATTCTTCGCCGGCTGTTTTGGCATTTTCGGTCACGGCAACGTCGCCGGAATTGGCCAGGCCCTTCAGGAAAACCCGGATTTTCGCTATTTCCAGGCCCGCAATGAACAGGCGATGGTGCATACGGCGGCTGCATACGCAAAAATGAAGAACCGTCTGCAAACTTTTGCTTGCACAAGTTCCATCGGACCCGGCGCGACCAACATGATCACAGGCGCGGCCACAGCCACCGTCAACCGGCTGCCCGTTCTCCTCCTGCCCGGTGACATCTTCGCGCGCCGGAATGTCGCGCCTGTTTTGCAGCAGATTGAATCTGAGTCCAGTCAGGACATCTCCGCCAACGA